>SLSG01000130.1 GCA_007130545.1 Bacteroidales bacterium
ACCTATCTCCTCCATGGTCTTGTCAAGGTCGATGATCCCGTCCCTGATATATTTCCCGTACATGGCACTCAGAAAGCTTTTCCGGATGGAATGCGTCATAAATTTCCGGTCTGTCTCCCCCCACTCATCCACGATCCGCCCGTCGCGGACGATCATCACCGCGGCGGTATTGATGGTCGTGGAATAATCCCTGGCCAGGGCAAGTTTCTCAGAACTAAAACCGAGCTGCTCCGGGGTTTCGGCACGCTCCCAGTGCCCTCCCGGGAAATGGTCAGCCCCGGGCCCCGCACAGGATGCGAGGGAAACCAGGGCCAGGCCAATAAAAATCTTTAAGAACACAGACACAATGCTGGATTCCAGACCGGGTAATGTTTTCTTTGTCATGGTCATTATTTGGTTTGTTGTCGGATAAGCATGTCATCGCCCCAATACCCGGGTGGAAATGGACCAGGTCCGACTCTATGTCCGGGCGTCCAGGATCAACTTCATCAGGGTACCCAGGTCTCTTCCGGTAACCCGGTTGGCGGAATCGAAAGTATCTACGCGGTGGACCACCACCAGGTCATATTCGGGAATAATGGTCAGCACATGCCCCCCATATCCCCGGCCTGAATAGGTCCCTTCCGGCACTTTCGCCACGGCCATGTGCGGGAACTTGTTTTGGTCCCTGGCCACCCACCACATATAGCCGTAGCCTGAGCTGTAATACAGGGAGGCGTCAGAGTGGTAGCGGGTGCTCTCCCGGACCCACTCCTGGGGGATTACCTGCCTGTCCTCCCAGCGTCCTTCCCTGAGCATCAGCAATCCGAACCTCCCCAGGTCGCGTGCCGTCATCGTGAACGGGTAGCCCGGGTGTATGGACTGCGGCCCGGGAGCGTAAAACCCGTCTCCGGGTTCGAAATGCTCCATGCCAATCGGGTCGGCAATATCCTGTTTCAGGGCATCAAAAATGCAAAGACCGGTTTTTTCCACAAATATAGTACCCGCCGCATTGAAATCCCAATTGTTGTAGTACCAAAATGTGCCGGGCCTGACGGTCATGTCCTGCGGACGAAGGGCGGCCATGCCGTCCGATTCAAGCAATGCCTCCCGGAATATGCCGGTGCGGTTCTTCATAACGTCCCGGATGGTGGCCGTCCTTTGGAGTTCTGTCAGGGGCGGGTCATCATCGATCCCGATCGCTTCCAGGCTTTTGTCCAGGTCGATCACCCCATTCTGGATATACTTCCCGTACATCGCACTGATCAGGCTCTTGCGAATGGAGTGGACGTGGTACTTCTCTTCGACGGCCCCCCACTCGTCCACGATCATTCCCCCGGAAATGATCATCACTGCGGCTGTGTTTATGGAATCCGTGAAAGCCCTCGCCCTGGCAAGTTTTTCGGAGTCAAACCCCAATTCCTCCGGTGCGGCAGCCCTGGCCCAGGTTTCTCCCGGGAAGACCTCAGGCTGCGCATGCAGGATGAAACTTTGAAAAAGGAAAACCAGGCAGAGCAATGTCTGCCCAAAATGTAAATGCTTGTTTTTCATGGTGTAATTAGAAATGAAAGGGTTAAACATGTCATAACAATGCCTTGAGCGGGAGGTTCCGATGTTCACCCATGAAGGCGATCATTATATTTAAACATGTTGCATCCTTTCAAAAACCGGGCCAATTTTCGACCGGAATAGCCTCTCCCCTTCTGCCACCATGTCCCGTTAAGGGTGTGGCCATCAGCAGGGAGTTGTAAATCGCTTCCTGGGTGGCCTCTTCGACGGACCGGAACAGGCCGTTCATGGCATTGTTGCTGAGCAGGGGCGGCCAGTTGTCCGGCATATGCAGTCCATCATGCGGGATGTTATAGGCGGTGGAAAAGGCAATCGCAAAATCGCCTGATCCGTTCGTCATCACAGTGGTGGTCCGGCCCATGCCCGTAAAGGATCGCCGTGCCAGCCTTTCCAGGTTGCGTGCGCACAAGGGGGCATCGGTGGCGATCACGATCATGCAGGAGCCTTCTTCCACCTCAGCCTGGAATTCCGGATGCAATTGCCCTGTGTCGCCCTGCTCCCGGGCAAACGGGATGCCGTTGATCACAAGAGATCTTCCGAAGTTCGTTTGCACCAGTACTCCCACGGTGTATTGCTTCCCATCGATTGCCGGTGTCAGGCGGGAGGCCGTGCCGATGCCGCCCTTGTAACCGAAAGCCATCGTACCGGTGCCGGCCCCGACGGTCCCCTCCTGAACCGGCCCGGATACAGCGCTGCGTATGGCCTGCTCCACATCCTGCCCGGTGACATGCTGCCCGCGGATGTCATTCAAAAAGCCGTCGTTCGTTTCGCCCACCACGGCATTGACCGAACGCACCGATTCGTTGCCATCCGATGACAATACATATTTAACGACGGCATCCACAGCCGTCCCCACGTTCAGGGTATTCGTGAGCACAATGGGGGCTTCGATGTTGCCCAGTTCGCGGACCTGCAGGTAGCCGGCCAGCTTGCCAAATCCATTGTAGCAATGGATGGCTGCCGGGACCTTGTCCCGGAAGAGGTTGCCGCTGTGGGGGAGTATGGCCGTCACACCGGTACGGATGTGCTCCCCTTCGATGCGGGTGGTATGTCCGACGAGCACCCCCTCCACATCCGTAATCGCGTTCAGGGGTCCGGTTTCGAGCTCCCCGACCTGCAGGCCCCACGCAGCAGAGCGCATGCGGGGCCCATATTCCTGGGCGGAAAGGCTGTTCGATGACAGGGCCATGAAGGAGCCAAGCATGGCCATCATTGCCGTGAATAAGGAAACGTCTGTGAATTTCATCTCTGTTTATTTTTCTATTGTGAAATTGCCGGAATTATCTGAGCCGCAGTCCCTCCCCGGTCTGGTAAATCATGTCCTCGTCGCCGATATAGGGGCGGTCCCATTCATGCCCCATCTCGCGATCCAAGACGTAAGGATAGAGGTACTGCCCGCCGTTCACGAAATTGATCCTTGACAGGTCGGCTGGTCCCCATCCGGGTACTTC
>SLSG01000144.1 GCA_007130545.1 Bacteroidales bacterium
AGTCATACCATCCGGGTGTATAACGACATTGAGATTGCCATCCATTATCACCAGCCCGACAAGTTTCTTTCCGAACAGATCAAGGCCTCGACCTACTCCCCGTTTTTTGAGGGCGTTTACGGTCAGGTCCTGAACCCATCGAAATCCCCCCTGAAAAGTTTCCCCAACCTGATGAAGCAGCCGGTAAAAATGCTGATTATCTCGCACCCGGACTTCAGGGAAACCCTGATCCCGTTCATAGAGTGGCAGGTCCAGAAAGGATTCCAGGTGAAGGTAGCCTATACGAATGAGATCGGCGGCACGGCCGCAAGTATCAGGCAATATACCCGCCAGCAATACCTCTCGGCCAGCCCGGACAACCCGGCACCGACCTTTCTGGTGCTGGTCGGGGACACCGATAAGCTCCCCCCCTCTGTCACGGGAAGTGCCACCGGCAAACCTACAGACCTGTATTATGCATCCGTTGACGGGGATTACTTCCCGGAAATGTACTACGGGCGGTTGTCGGCCAGAAACACGGAAGAGCTCAGGAACCAGATCGAAAAAATTCTTCTATACCAGCAGTATGCGTTCGCGGACCCCTCTTTTCTGAACAAAGCCACGCTCATTGCCGGGCATGACTTCACCTGGAACCAACCCATACTTCAACCTACGGTAAAATATGCCACCAGGAATTATTTCAACGCAGACAAGGGGTATCAGACCGTTCATGCCATCCTGAACAATTATGAGAACGTGTATGCCGCAGACAAGGTCTCGGCCGGGGTGGTGACCTTTACCGGGCATTGCACCCCCACCTCATGGGCCAGTCCGACCCTCTCCACCGCAGGTGTCCACAACCTGGGCAATGAAGGCAAATTCCCCCTGGTCATCGGGAACTGTTGTCAAAGTGCTTTGTACAACCATGAGGAAAGCATGGCCGAAGCATGGGTAAGGGCCAGGAACAGGGGTGCAGTGGCATATATCGGGTCCGCCCCTGACACACACTGGTATGAAGATTTTTACTGGTCTGTCGGGGCCTTCCCGATGCAGGGCAACAACGAAGGCTTCGTTCCCAGTCCGGAAGGATCCTCTAAAGGTGCGATGGATGCCCTGTTCTCAGAGGAGTACCTGCCCGTGGCCGCCCTGAAGATATTTGGCAACCTGGCAGTCACGCAGGCCCATATTTTCAACTACCAGACCCAGGCCAATATCACCTGGTACTGGCAGGGCTACCATACGTTCGGAGACCCATCCACGATGATCTACCTGGCCGAGGCAAGCCCCAACAGTGTCTGGCACATGCCGTTCATTCCCATGGGGGTTGACCGGTTTGTCGTGCAGGCGCTCCCGGGTTCCTACGTAGCCATCTCCAGTTCCGGCGTGCTCCACGGGGCCGGGTTTACAGATGGCAGCGGGAGGCTGGAGCTTCCCATTGAACCATTTACCAGTACCGGACAAGCCAGGATTGTGGTAACCAAACCCCAGCATATCCCCTACATCAAGGATGTTCCTGTCTCCGTTCTGGAAGGACCTTACATCCAGCTGGAAAACGTCCTCTTTTATGACATGCTGGGTAACCTTCGCCAGCAGGCCCTTTACGGGGAAGACTTTATGGTGGACCTTTACCTGAAGAATGTCGGGACCGCCCCGGCCGGTCCGCTATCTGCAAGGCTCTCCAGTGCCGATGCCCACATCCGCCTGGCCGATGAATCCCATGAAGTGCATTTTGACGGGTTGAGCCACGAGGCACCTTCCAATACGATTCTCCTGGGAGGGGCCTTTACCCTGGGGGCCAAGCTTTCCATGCCCAACCTTCACAAAGCAAGACTGATCCTGGATGTAACCGATGGGATTACCACCTGGCAGTCCAGTTTTGTCATTCCCGGGCATGCCCCGGTTTTCAACATTGACCGGGACTACTTTCTGGAGGAGGCCCCGGACCAGAAAAACCTGGTCCAGATAGATCCTGACGCCTCTGCCTTGCTTGGCTTCCGGCTTGCCAATACCGGGAATGTCAGGGCACGCAAGCCCCTGGCCACGCTCCGGGCAGAATCTCCCTATCTGAGTTTCGAGGCCACCGAGATCGCCCTCCCACCCCTTGAGCCCCAGGGCAAAACACAGGTTGTTTTCAATGTGACCACCCATCCATCCACCCCGGTAGGGAAAGCCATCCCCCTGAAACTGACCGTTCAGGACGGGCACGTCGCCACCATTGACACTTCTATTTATATCGGACAGGCTCCCGAAGCCATTATCGGAAGGGATGACTTTCACTCCAACCAATACCCCTTTTACAACCTGTACAAGGCCAACCGAAGCCAAATGCTGTATTTTGCAGGGGAGGTCGGGACCAAGGCCAACATCATCAATGCCATCGGATTTTACCTTGTCCAGACCACTGCCTCACAGAACGTATTGCCAAATTTCAGGATCCGGATAAAACACACCAATTTGTCCGAACTACCCGGTTCTTTCGTACCGATGGATGACGGACAAGTTGTGTTTTCATCAGACGCATACCAAATGCCCTCTTCTCTGGGCTGGCATTACTGGGATACATCAGATTTCCACTTTGACGGGAAAAGCAATCTGGTGGTTGAAATAAGCTGGGGAATGTTGTCTGACTGGACCTCCCCGTATTTCAGGGTGGCATGTACCCCATCCGACAAAAAGCTTGTTTCATACGGATTCAGCGACCTTCTTCCTGCCCCCGGATTCAATGGCAATGCCACTGCACGACCCAACCTCTACCTGGGTTTCTCCCTGCCAGAAAGTCTGCCAACTCAACCCGTCACCTTTTTAATCAATGACTGGGAAAATCCTGAACTGGAGAACCTGGAAATACGCATCGGTTCCACCAGCCTGTTGCCTGAAGAGGGGCGCAAGACCATGGATCTTATCCCGGGAAGCTACCACTACAAGGTATTCTCTGGCAGCGGGGAATTGTTGAGAGCGGGATCCTTCGACCTCGGAAATGAGCCAAGGGTCGTGGAAATCTACCTTACCGGGACGTTCGATGTCCACTTCATTATAGCTGACCACCACGGGGAAGAATTGCCGGATGCCTGTATTACGCTGAACGGAGAACCCTTTGAACCCGGGGAGTACCTGATTACAGACCTGCCCCCGGGGGATTATCCGTTTGTGGTATCCCGTGAACAATTCTTTGACTTCCACGGGACGTTCGAGATTCTGAATGAAGACAAGGAAGTGGTTGTAAAAATGGTCCCCGACAATACCGGCATCCCTGCTGCTGCCGGGGAGAATCCGCTGGAGGTATTCCCGAACCCTGCAAGGGACCACCTGAATGTCGGTATCCGCCTCGCAGGCCACCAGGCCGGCGTCCGCCTTCTGGACCACCATGGCACCACGGTCTTACGCCACACAGTCGACATGGGGCCGGGCCAAACGACTTTGCGGATTCCGTTAAGCGGCCTTGCTGCCGGGATCTATTACCTGAGGGTTGAATCCGGGGGACTTGTCCACATTGAAAAAGTCATAATCTATTAAGGTCCGCCATGAAAAAGAACATAGCATTTGTCCTGTTGGTTTTGCTGTCAATCACTACGCTGATGGGCCAGAGATCTTACAACGAAACTTTCCGGTTCGTCGAACAACGGATCAACCTGGAAGAGAAGGTACCCAAGGAAGAACAATTGTTTTTCCCTGAATATACCCAGGGGGAAGTTTTTTTTCAAAACGGGCAGACCAACAGTGGAAGGCTTAATTTCAATATGCTGCTCGACGAGCTCGTCCACCTCGACCGCAGGGGGCAGGAACGTGTGACGGACGGGCAGATCGATTCCGTTCGTTTTGAAAATGGCGCGGTTTTCGTCTTTGTACCGGCTTACGGGTTCATGGAGCGGATAAAGGCAAATGGCCGTGCTGCGCTGTACAGCCGCCATTTTATCCGCGTCAATACGGAAACCATGGTCAGGGGACCTTATGGTCAGCCCACCAGGAGTTCAGCTGTGACGCGCGTGCGCAGCCTGGATACGGGAACCGGGGAGGGAGCCGAAAGAAATTTTTACCTGGAGAACCCCGGCGATGCGCCGATGGATGTGAATGTCAGGTACCAGGGACAGTTCATGATCCGGCGTGGATCTGAGTTCCACCGCGCTGGAAACCGCCGCCAGCTGCAGGGCATCTTCCCGGAGTACCGGCAGGAGCTGAGAAACTATTTACGGGACCATGACCTGTCGTTTTCTGACCCCGAAGAAATGAAGGCCTTGGTGGATTTTATAAACAGCTTATAGGTTGCGCATGCGGCATGCACCTTATAGGTCCGGCATCCGGGCTCAACGGATGACAGCGCCCAATTGTTTTTGAAAAACCCCGGCCAGCCTGTTCATCACCTGGTCTATTTCCTTATCAGTAAGTGTTTTACCCGAATCCTGCAAAGTAAAACTGACCGCATAGGATTTCTTGTCCCTTCCCAGTTTTTCATCCTGGTAAACGTCAAACAAGCTAAGCTGTTTCAGCAGTGTTTTTTCGGTCTCAAAGGCCAGCTGCTCGATTCGGGAGAACGGCACTTCCCTTGAAATAAGCAGTGCGAGATCGCGCCTGACTTCGGGGAATTTGGGAATGTCCCTGAACAGCAATGTTTTTTTGTCGGATAGTTGCATCAAGCGGTCCCATTCCAGGGTGGCATAATACACATCATTTCTGATGTCAAACCGTTTGGTCAGGCCCCTGGAAACCATGCCCATGCTGGCGAGCAACCCGTTTTCTCCTTCCAGATTCACCCCATATTTAAAAACCGGATGGTCTTGCAGGACCACCATTTTACAGGCTTTCGCATCCAGTCCGATCCGCTCAAACACATAGAACGCCGCTTCCTTCAGATCAAAGAAGCCCAGGGCAGCGTCTCCGGCCTGCCATGTTTCGGGATGCATGCGACCGGTCATGAACAGGGAAAGCACCATCCGCTCATGGTAATTTTCAAGTCCGACACCCTTCATCCCGCCCCCTTTGCTCTTTTCATAGACATTCCCGAACTCAAACAGTTTCATGTCCTCCATCCGGCGATTCTGATTGAATGCCACCGTTTCCAGTCCGCCAAACAGCAAAGACTGCCTCAGAACGTTCAGGTCCTGGCTAAGCGGATTAAGGATCCGGACAGATTGTGCAGGGTCAAACCCATCCGACTCATAATATTGGCCCCTGCTAAGGGAGTTGTTCATGATCTCCAGAAAACCCACGGAGGCCAGCAGGTCAGAAACCACGTTCTGTAATTTCTCCTTGTCCGGTTTTGGCGATAACACTATGGAGGAGTACAATCTGTCGGGCAGTTCCACATTGTTGTACCCGTATATGCGCAAAATCTCCTCCACCACGTCGGCGGGACGGGTCACATCCACCCGGTAAGGCGGCACCTGAAGGCTCAGGCTCCCTTCCTTTTCATCCCTGATTTCAAAATCCAGGTCCATAAGGATGCCCCGGATCTCCTCCACCGGGATTTTTTTCCCGATCAGCTTATGGACATGGTCTATTTTGAGATCCAGCGCTACGGGAGTGGACTTCCCCGGATGCACGTCAACGACCTGGGAGCTGATCCTGCCACCGGCAATTTCCCTGATTAGCATGGCAGCCCGTTTCAGCGCGAAAACCGTCATTTGCGGGTCCGCGCCCCTTTCAAACCTGAAGGAAGCATCAGTCTTTATCCCAAACCGGTTAGACGACCGGCGAATCCCGACCGGACTGAAAAGAGCGCTCTCCAAAAAAATGTCGCTGGTTTCTGAGGTCACCCCGGAATGGATACCACCGAGAATCCCAGCCATGCACATGGGCTCAGAAGCATTGCATATCATCAGGTCCTCTCCGCTCAGCTTCAGGCTTACTTCATCAAGGGTCTCAAAGGGGGTTCCCTTTTCCGGTTTTCTGATCACCACCTGTTTGCCAGTTACCTGCCTGGCATCAAAGGCATGCAATGGCTGGCCCAGTTCATGCAGCACATAATTGGTGATGTCCACCACATTGTTTATGGGCTTTAGTCCGATTGCCTGCAGTCTAAACTTCAGCCATGCCGGCGAATCCTGCACCTTAATTCCGCTAATTGTCAATCCGCTATACCGCGGACAGGCCTCCGGGTCCTCAATGGTCACGGAGATAGGCAGGCTTTCATCGTCCACTGAAAACCCGCTGATGTCCGGCATTTTTGCGCGGAGTCCGCGTGCATGGCTTTGGTGGTTGATCACTGCCACCACATCCCTTGCAACACCGAAGTGGGATGCCGCATCGATGCGGTTTGGGGTCAGCCCGATCTCAAATATCCAATCCGACTCCAATTTAAAAAAATCAGCCGCCGGCACGCCAACAGGAGTATCCGCCGGAAGCACCATGATCCCGTCATGGTCGGTCCCCAGCTGCAGCTCATCTTCTGCGCAGATCATCCCTTCAGAGGCTTGTCCGCGAATCTTTGCCTTTTTTATTTCCAACGGGCCACCCGGGGTGAACAGCGTGGTCCCGACGGTGGCCAGCAGCACGATTTGCCCGGCTTTCACATTCGGGGCCCCGCAAACCACTGGGAGCGGGGAGCCCTGCCCTGCATCCACCATGGTCAGGGTCAGACGGTCGGCGTCCGGATGCTTTTCACAGGACAGCACCTTCCCGGTCACCACCCCCTTCAAGCCGCCTTTTATGGATTCAAATTTTTCCAGGCCCTCCACCTCAAGTCCGCAGTCTGTCAGCAGCACAGACAGTTCCTCCGGACTTTCGGTAAAACCCGCGTAGTCCTTCAGCCAATTATAGGAAATCTTCATCCGTTATCAGTTTAAATCAAAAAGGCCGCGCCATAGCTCATTTCCACCGGAAAAAATCCTTAGCTGGTGGGTGCCTTTTTCAAAACCCGCAGGATAGTCAAAATCGACACAAGCGGTTTTCTCAGCGTTCTGGTAATTTATACTCTCTATATGCGACAGGCTTACCTGTTGTCCCTGGAAGTCAAAAGATCCCTGGAATCCGTTGTCCAGCACCTGGTTATTGGGTCCGAGGAACTGCAGGTAGAAAGTATGCTCGCCGGCCTCGGCCAGGGTGTTTTTTTGAATGTTGAAACAGACCCTTAGTTTATCTGCCCGGCTTGCCCGCAATGTTTCCCGTTCTCCCCGGCGTGTCTCCCTCAGGGGCAGGATACGGACATCCGACAGGTTCAATATGCTTGCCCGGCGGATCTGCTCAGCCATTTCCACGTTCTCCGACTGCAGCTCATTGCTGATCGCGGTAACCTGGTCCAGGGCACTACGGATTTGAACGTTTTCACCCGTAAGCACCCTGTTTTCCGATTGCAGCTGGTTGATCCGCGAACGAAAATCATCCAGCTGGACATTCATGTCTTCGATCCTGCTGATGTAAAGGGCCAGCGCTTCCGGACTGCCAACCTGACGAATCTGCTCCCGGAGCCTTTGTATCTCCTCCTGTTTGGAAAGCAGCTCCTGCCTGTAACCGGCATTGGCGCTTACAAGTATTTGATAGGCCGCTTCCAGGTCATTGAGTTTTTGTATCAACACCTCCTTTTGTGAATAAAGGTCTTGTTTTTCGATGACGGTGACCTCTACGATCTCTTTTTGCTTCAGGGCCTGCCTCAGCAACAACCCGACTGAAACCGCCAACAACAGGGTCAGCAGGGAAAGGAAAATGACCGGGGCAGCAAAGGATTGATTCTTCCTGCTGGAGGAATTTCCGAATTTTTTACCTGTTGAAGTTCCGCGATCCATGCTGTATTGCTGTTTGGTTAGCAATCCCTGGTCATGATTACCTCAATGCCACAGAGGTTTCTCCAAGCTTGAACCCATCCGTATACAGGGAAATGAGGTAAAGTCCGGGCTCAAACTCTGCCAGCCGCTCCCAGTACAGGCATTTCGTCAATTCCTGGTTACGATAGTCTACCGCTCCCCTGAGAGAATATTGCAAAGTATCGGCCTCATGAACAAAGGCATAGGCATCGTCATCGCTGATTCTGAGGATGTCCCCGTTGGGGGCGGCGATTCGCGCATAGATGTTCCGGTTGCCTTGCGGGGCTATGGGGTTTTCGGCAAGGGAAAAGCAGATCCTGATTTGCTCGGCCCTTCTTGCCCGGTCCGTTTCCTCCTCTCGTCCGCCACCACGAACCCTGATCGCGGCCGCATCCAGCTGATAGGCTCTAAGGGTGGCTGCGAGTTCCACCTTCTCCTCAAGGACTTCCTTATCCTGGGCCAGCTCAGTGGTGCGGGCCCTGACTTGCTGGATCTCTTCCCTGATCTGTACATTTTCTGCCCTCAGCACCTGGTTAACGGTAACCAGGCTGTCGATCTCCTTCACATAGTTCTGGGTCACCTCCCTGAGTCCGTTCAACTGTCGCCTGATCCGGTTGTAGTCGGCCTGGCGGGCAATCAATTGCTGGATCTCCCGGGCACTCTCCTGAATAATGCTGTCCTTGTCCACAAGGATGCTGTCATATTCGAGCTTGAACTGGTTGTAGTCGGCAAGAACGGAGTCCAGTTCCCATTGCAGCTCCAGGTTCAGCTCCTCGGTAAAAGCCCTCAGGCTTTGGGCTTCCTTAAGCGATTTCCGGCTGGTGATCAGAAAAAAGGAAACAATGGCTATGACAACAACCAAAGCCAGAATTGTTCCCTTGTAGATTTTTTCATTTCGGCGGTCATAACCCGGCTGACCGCCTTCATTTGTTGTTCCCATATGGTTAACCCTCCCAATTATTTGATGATTAATATTATCCGTTCACCAAGATAGAACGACCGGTTGTTGGTTATATGATAAACCGGTCCTATTTTTATCACAAGCAAATTTAATGCATTTTTTCTTCCCCATACCATTAGTTTGAAACTTCCATGAAGCCATTTTCACTGCTGCAGGATTTGTTCTCTCTGTTTTTCCCATCCCTTTGTGAGTCGTGCCAGGGAATTCTGGTCGGCGGGGAAGCACTCCTTTGCACCCGCTGTGAACACAGCCTTCCCCGCACTGGTTTTCATATGCACCGGGAAAACCCAATGACCCGGATTTTCTGGGGGCGCACCGGAATAGAAGGGGCAACGGCTTTGTACTATTACCATAAGGGAGGAGGGGTTCAGTCTCTTGTGCGCCGGCTGAAGTACAATGGCCGAAAGGACCTGGGGCGACATCTCGGCAGGCTTATGGGAAGGGAGCTGCTCCTCTCCCCCGTTTTTCGCGGTCTGCAGGCCGTAATCCCGGTCCCGCTCCACGAAAAACGGCTGCAAAGCCGTGGATTCAACCAAAGCGAGGTTTTTGCCGAGGGCATTTCAGGGGTCACGGGTATTCCCCTGAACACCACCGCCCTGCTTCGGACAGCCGCCACCCCAACGCAAACCAGGAAAAGCCGGTTCCATCGATGGGAAAACGTAAAAGAGGCATTTATAGTGAAAAAGGAGATGCTGGGTGGTGCCCGCAGCTTATTGCTGGTGGACGATGTGCTCACTACCGGGTCCACCCTGGAAGCTTGCGTCACCCGGCTCCTTGATGTGGAGGATGTGCGGGTCTGGGTAGCCACCATCGGGTTCACGCCCTGACAAGACCACTGCCCGGCGGGGCCATAAGCGCCAGGACGGGGATTATAAGCGCCCTGCCAGTACGGCAGACGCCCGGTAATTTTTTACCTGACCACCCGGCTCGAATACTTCCATGTGAATAATGTAAATCCCGATCGGGGCTTTCATTCCGTCATCGGTCGTTCCGTCCCATGTGATCACCCCGGAAGTGGCAAGTAGCTCCCCCGGAGCCAGCATCCTGATCAGCCTGCCCCGGCTGTCGAAGATACGGACGTTGGCAACCAGGCCCGGCTCATCGAAGGCATAGGCTATGTTCAGCAGGTCATCCTGTCCGTCTCCGTCCGGTGAAAAAACTTCCGGGTGGACTTCGATGCTGCCCTTGCCGGCTGCAATGTCAGGGGAGAACTGGGAGTTTCTGTAACCCGGCGTTCCATAGCCCGACGACCTGGAAGCAGAATGCCAGTTCGATCTGTCCTGCGTCGGCAGGTTCGGGTTTACCCGTTCCAGGGCCACCCCTTTATAGCTCGTCAAAAGCGGAAGATGCATGTCCTCCTCATACACGAACATATCCATGATGTCCAGGCTCCTGGAGGCAATTACCAGCACACCGTTGGCATTGGTCATCCGGGGCATTCCCGGGGTGCGGACAAAGCCTCCGGGATTTGTCGTCATATAGGTTTCCTTCACGGCATCGGGGTTGGCAGACAGCACCACATAATCCCCCGGGAAAAAAAGAAAGGAAGTTTCCGAAACCTCGTGAATGGTACTCAGGTATCCTTCTATCGTGTCTTTGGAAGTGATCAGGTGGTTTCTCAGGTCAAACACCTTTTCAGAACGGTTGTAAATCTCGATATAGCGGGCCCCCCGGTCAGGCGGGTTAAACAAGACTTCGTTAATGACCACGTCAAAGGCCTCTGCATATTCCGGCACGGCCACACGGGTCGTCCTGCGCTCCAGTGGGTTGCCCGCGCAGTCTGTCATGTCCGGATCCAATACAAGCTGGTAAATGAGCCCTGGCTGAAGGGCCTGCGGCAGGTTCAGCATGACTCTTGAAAAGTCAGGGAGCAGCGGGGCAACCGAAACAGGCTGTCCGATGCCCTGGTCAAGCTGGTAGTTTGAGGTCTCTGCGAGGGACTCCTCACTCATGGGTTCACTGAAATACAGGAGAATGGAAGAAGGACCTTCGAAGCCTGCCCTGAGCAGGTTGGGACGGGTGTTATCGGGATTGCTTCCCAGCACTGCGTTTGGTTCACCAGGGGTGCCGCCTCTGGGATCCGTTGAGGCTTTCCAGTTCTCCATTCCCTGGCAGAAATTATAAGGGTCGATCTTCTCCAGCGACCATCCGCCGTTGCTTTTTGCAGGGTCCTGGTACCAATGGTTCGTATAGGAAACAAACGAGATTACATTCCCTTCCGGGTCAAAAAGCAGCAAGTCGGTCCCGGCATTGGTCAGTGCAGTCTGCGAAAGACCCGGAACGGCCACCACATTTCCAAATTCCCGCAGAAATGGGTAAGCGGTTTCCGTGACCAGCAGCAGGAACCCCTGGGAAGGGATGGGTGCGAATGGGAGGGTGCGCTGGGTGGTTCCGTGTTGCAATATCCAACCCTCCAGGTTGATCGGGAATTCCGACGTATTGAAAAGCTCTATGTATTCATAGGCCGGCAGTCCGACTCCAGGGGTCGGGTCCACCATCAACTCATTGAAAACCACATTGAACCTGTCTGGAACAAAATAGACGAATTCACCGGAAAAGACCTCCATGGCGTTGCCCAGGTAATCCTCAACTTCACTGATTTGCAAAGTGTAGACCTGATTCACTGTAAAGCTTTCGGAGAACAGCAGGCTGACGCTGTTGGGCATGGAGGGGTCCCTGCTGGCGATCAGCGGATGCCCCACTCCCTGATCCACCAGGTAGTTTAGTGTATTTTCGGATGAAAGGGCATCCACCACCTTGTTGAAATGGACCCTCAGGGTGGTGGCATTTTCCACCTGTACATGTTCCACCAGGGGCGGTTCGGTATCCACCACATGCTCGCCCACCGAAAAATCGTCAAAGTAAAACCGGTTGGAGTTGGAAATGGTATAGCGGCAGTAAACCCCAAACCAGGAGGTTGTGACGTGGGTGTCATCAT
>SLSG01000189.1 GCA_007130545.1 Bacteroidales bacterium
CTGCTGCCGGTATGGATTTTTCACACGTCATCAAGTGCAGCATCTTTATCACGGATATGCTTGACTTCCCCAAGATCAACGAGACCTACGGCAAGTTTTTCGGGGAGGATGCCCCGGCCCGGGAAACAGTGCAGGTCAGCGCCCTGCCCATGTTCGTGAACGTGGAGATTAGCTGTATCGCCGTTAAGGAATAGCTTTCACAGGGGGCCGTTCGCCGGATTTGTCATACCCTGCTCTCTTCGGGATGGGGGTGAAGCCTTATATTTGGGGAAAAACCGCCCCATGCTCATAAAGACTTATGGAAGCGCCCTGTTCGGGATCGAAGCCAGGACCATCACCGTGGAGGTGGATGTGTGCCAGGGGGTCAATTTCTATATGGTCGGACTGCCCGACAATGCGGTCAGGGAGAGCCACCATCGCATCGACGCCGCACTGAAACACCACGGATACCGGATACCTGGACGGCGCATCGTCGTGAACCTTGCCCCGGCAGATATCCGCAAGCAGGGATCTGCCTACGACCTGCCCATCGCCATAGGCATCCTGGCGGCTACGGGGCAGATGGATCCGACCCGGGTCGGACGGTATATGCTGATGGGGGAGTTGTCGCTGGATGGCGGACTGCAACCTATGCGGGGTGCGCTGCCCATTGCCGTCAAGGCGGAGGAGGAGGGGTTTGACGGACTCATCCTGCCGGCCGCAAATGCACGGGAGGCGGCGGTCGTTTCCGGAATAGACGTATATGGGGCACGTTCGATCGGAGAGGTAATCACATTCTTCAATGGGGAAAGGCAGCTGACGGCAGAGCAGACTGAACTCAGTCAAGCCTTTTCAGAAGGCTGTGCCAATGGGGGGATGGACTTTGCAGATGTAAGGGGACAAGAGGGCATAAAAAGGGCATTTGAGGTGGCTGCGGCCGGTGGACACAACCTGCTGATGATCGGGGCTCCGGGAGCCGGGAAGACCATGCTGGCCAAACGCCTGCCGGGCATCCTGCCACCGCCCAGCATGCGGGAAGCATTGGAGACGACCAAGATACACAGCGTGGCAGGCAAGCTGGACCCCGGATCCTCACTGCTCCGGGCCCGTCCGTTCCGCCACCCCCACCACACCATCAGCCATGCCGCCCTGTCGGGCGGGGGTACCAATCCTTTTCCGGGTGAGATCTCCCTGGCACATAACGGGGTGCTGTTTCTGGATGAACTGCCCGAGTTCCAGCGCTCGGCATTGGAGATATTGCGGCAACCATTAGAGGACCGTGTGGTGACCCTCAGTCGTTCCCGCTACTCGGTGCGCTTCCCGGCGGCCTTTATGCTGGTGGCCTCCATGAACCCTTGTCCATGCGGGTTTTACAACCATCCCGGCAAAGAATGCGTTTGTCCGCCAGGCATGGTCGGAAGGTACCTCAACAGGGTGTCGGGTCCGCTGCTCGACCGCATCGACATACAGGTGGAGGTGACCCCGGTACCGTTCAATGAGCTGGGGGGGATCCGTCCTGCGGAAAACAGTGCCGCGATCCGCAAACGGGTCCTGCGCGCACGGGAGCGGCAGTTTAGGCGTTTTGAGCAAGAAAGCGGGGTGCATTGCAACGCCCAGATGGGGTCGCGCCTGCTCAGGAAGACCTGTCTGCTAAACAAAGCCGGGCAATTGTTGCTGAAAACCGCGATGGAAAAGCTGGAACTTTCTGCCAGGGCCTATGACCGCATCCTGAAGGTGAGCCGCACGGTGGCCGACCTGGACGACAGCGAAGCCATCCGCCCGGAACACCTCGCCGAAGCCATTCAATACCGTAGCCTGGACCGCGAAAATTGGGGCCGGTAATATGTCGGTTTATTCGTATATTTGGGTTGGATAACCAATCACCCCAACCCTATGGAACATAAAAAAGACCGCACCTGGTTCTATATCATCAATGGACTGATTGCCGTGCTGTTGCTGATCTTTGTTCTTCAGAACCGTGGAGATGCCACGATCAAATACCTGGGAATCACGCTTGACGGACCCGCATTCCTGATCTATGTCGTATTGTTTTTCCTGGGTATTTTTGTCGGATGGTTATGGACTTTTTTCCACTACCTTAAAAAAGAACGCAGGGAGAATCGTGAGCATCGGGAAACCCGGGAGCACCGGGAAACCCGGGAGGATGCAAAGAGGGGGTACTAGGAAAGCTTCCCTTTGTAGTCTTCATACCCGAACTGCCTGAGCAGTTCGAACTCCCCGTTCTCCCGCCGGATGCCGATGGAAGGGTGTTTCACCCCGTTGAAGAAAGTCGTCTTCACCATGGTGTAATGGATCATGTCGTCGAACACCACCCGGTCGCCCGGTTTTAACTCCTTTTCGAAGCTGTAATCCCCCATGCCCATATAGTCCCCGGCCAGGCAGGTCCCGCCACCCATGCGGTAGCGCGTGCTGCCCTCCACATAATCGGTGGCACCCAGTATGCGTGGCTTGTAGGGCATCTCCAGGCAGTCCGGCATATGGGCCGAAAAGCTCACATCCAGCATGGCCACTTTGATGCCCTGGTTTTCAACGATGTCTTGCACGGTGGAGACCAGGTAACCGGTCTGCCAGCCGATGGCTTCGCCGGGCTCCAGGATCACGGTTTCCAGGTTGGGGTAGCGGGCCCTGAACCCCTTCAGCAGGTCCACCAAATGCTTTACGTCATAGTCCTTGCGGGTGATGTGGTGGCCGCCCCCCATATTGAACCATTTTGCCTGGCTGATGAGGTGGCTGAACTTTTCCTCCACTTTCTCCAGTGTGCGTTCCAGCACAAAGCTGTCATTCTCGCAAAGCACATGAAAATGCAGTCCGTCAACCCCTTCAGGCAAGGTATCGCCCAAATGCTCAGCCGTTACTCCCAGCCTCGACCCGGGGATGGCCGGGTTGTACAGGTCGGTTTCCACCTCTGAATATTCGGGGTTGATGCGCAATCCGACAGAGATTGGCTTATGAAAAGCCCTGACCCTGTCCCGGAAC
>SLSG01000017.1 GCA_007130545.1 Bacteroidales bacterium
CGAAATCCTCTTTCAGCTGCTCGTCCACCATGGCGTGCCCGCCGTATTTGACGACGATGGTCGCGCCGTAAAAAAACCGGATGTAGGGCAGCGCCTCTATGAGTATGTCAGCGACATTGGGTTTCATGGTTTCGATCATATCCTTCCGGGGTTGGGTTAAAAACCCGCTATAAAATGTACCGGCTCAAGTCCTGGTCTTCCTTGACATCCTTCAGTTTTTCATCGACAAAAGCCTTGTCCACCAAGACCTCCCGGCCGGCCATGTCCGGCGCGTCGAAAAGAATGTCCTCGAGCAGGTGCTCCATGAGCGTATGAAGCCGCCGGGCCCCGATGTTCTCAGCCTGGTTGTTCACTTCTTCAGCCATACGGGCGATCTCCTGCACAGCCTCATTCGAAAAGGACACGGTAACGTTTTCCGTTCTGAGCAGGGCGATATATTGAAGCAGAAGCGCATTTTTCGGCTCGGTCAGGATGCGCACGAAATCATCTTTTCCCAGGGAATTGAGCTCAACGCGGATGGGAAAGCGCCCTTGCAGCTCCGGTATGAGATCCGACGGCTTGCTGGTATGAAAAGCCCCGGAGGCGATAAAAAGGATGTGATCCGTCTTGACCGGGCCGTGCTTGGTGTTGACCGAACTTCCTTCCACAATGGGAAGCAGGTCCCGCTGAACCCCCTCCCTGGAAACATCCGGGCCGTGGCCGCCTTCCTTGCCGGTCACCTTGTCGATTTCATCGAGAAAAATGATCCCGGTCTGTTCCACCTTTTCAATGGCCTCCCGGGTCACCTTCTCATTGTCCACGAGGGACTGGGCTTCCGCCTGGGCAAGAATCTTCAGGGCGTCGGCCACGGTAACGCGACGTTTCCTCGGGGCGCCCCGGGGGAGGATGCTGCCCAGCATGTCCTTGAAGTTAATGCCCATTTCCTCCATGCCGGTATTGGAAAAAATCTCGAGCATGGGCATGGGCCGGTCATGGGTTTCCAGGTCCACGAAACGGTTGTCGAGCTTTCCGTCACGAAGCATTTTCCTGAGCTTTTCACGGGTGGCCGAAGATGGGGCATCAGGTTCGCTCTCAAGCAGAAAGTTTTCCCCCTGAACCTGCCGTTCATCTTGGGGAGCCGATTTTTTACGCGAATCCGATTCCGGCAGGAGAATATCAAGGAGTCGGTCTTCGGCAATTTCCATGGCCCTGCCGGAAACGGCCTGCTGCTCTCTTTCCCTGAGCATGCCGATGGTCAGCTCCAGAAGGTCCCGGACCATGGATTCCACGTCCCGCCCCACGTATCCGACCTCGGTGAATTTCGACGCCTCCACCTTGTAGAACGGTGAATCGGTCAGTTTGGACAGGCGCCTGGCGATCTCGGTTTTCCCCACGCCCGTGGGACCGATCATGATGATGTTTTTGGGCGCGATTTCATCCTTGAGATCCGGGGGAACCATGCGACGGCGCCACCGGTTGCGCAGAGCAATGGCGACGGACCGCTTGGCCTTGCCCTGCCCCACGATGTATTTATCCAACTCGCCTACGATTTCAGAGGGTTTCAGCTCATTCATGGTATTTGCAATGCTTTCTGTCTTTTGTAATCTTGACGGCTTCGTAAAAAGCCGTCTGAAAACGACTTTTTACCAATTCATAAATCTTAATAAGGTTATGGATCCCGCGCAGTCCATTTTTTTTTCGATTTCGATCCCGATTTCGATTTCGATTTCGATGGCCCGACAAAATTTTTGGAAGCCTGCGGCTGTTGATTCTACCGTGACCTTTGCCGGAAGATCGTTTTCAACCGGGCGTACCAGCGCCGTTTTCGATTTCCTCGATGGAAAAAGTCGTGTTGGTATAGATGCACAGGCTGGAGGCGATCTGCATGGCCTCCGTGACGATGGTCCGGGAATCCATGTCCAGCCTGTCCGCATGGGCCAGAAGGGCTGTTGCTGCAGCATGGGCCGCAACCCCGCCGGAACCGATCGCGAGAACAGGCGCATCCGGTTCAATCACGTCCCCGTTTCCTGAAATAAGCAGCATCTGCTCGACATCCACTGCGATCATCATGGCTTCCAGGCGCCTGAGGAACTTATCGGTCCGCCAGTCCCTGGCCAGCTCCACGGCCGCCCGGATCAGGTTGCCGTTGTAACGTTCCAGCTTGCCCTCAAGCTTTTCCGACAGGTTCAGCGCGTCCGCGGTCGCACCGGCAAAGCCCACGATAATCCGGTCGTTGTAGATTCTTCGGACTTTTTTGGCCTTGTGTTTGATCACGGTGGTGTTGAGCGTCACCTGGCCATCGCCGGCCACAGTGACTTTGCCGTTGTGCCGCACCGCCAGTATGGTTGTTCCGTGAAAATTCATGCGCGTCTGCTTTCCGCCTGATTAAACGTGTTAAGCCTTATTAACTGCATGTCCTCCGGAGGGCGTTTCGAGAACGCCGGCTGCCGGGGGGGTTGAATCTTCGACCCGGGAGACAGATTGGAAATCTGTCCCCTGGGGGATTTCCCGTGATCATTTCCCCCATGATCATTTTCTAGGATGCGCGCTGTCATAGGCCGCCATTAGACGGTCGATGCTGACATGGGTATACTTCTGAGTGGTGGAAAGGCTTTTGTGCCCCAGCATTTCCTGAACCATTCGAAGATCGAGGCCCGCATCGAGCAGGTGCGTCGCAAACGTATGCCGCAAATCATGCGGCGATATGGGCATTGCAAGATTCGCCTTGACAGCCGTATCGTTTAAAATTCTGGCTACCGACCGGTCGGTCAGCCGCCCACCGTTTTTGTTCAAAAAAAGCGGCCCCTTCCAGATGTCCGGGGCCTGGTGCCGGTTCCCCTGCAAATTTTCACGGTACTCAAGAACAGCGGAGCGCGCCTTTTCGCCGAAAGGAATAATTCGCTCAACCGATCCCTTTCCTTTTACCCTCAAAATCCGCTTTTCAAAATCCACATGCTCGACGTCAAGGCCCACAAGCTCGGACACCCGGATGCC
>SLSG01000093.1 GCA_007130545.1 Bacteroidales bacterium
CCCGAAGTTCATCCTTTTTGGCTGCTGATCCGGCCTCATTCATGTCTTTGAGCCTGGCCAGGCCGGTTTCGCACCGGGCGATCAGGTCAAGCATTCCGTGTTCCCAGCCATTTTTTCCCAGGACCGTATGGCCCGGTGCACGTTGTTCCTGGAATTCCGTATAAACTCCGGCTTTGTACGCATTCAACCAGCGCTGGCTCATCAGCTCCATCATCTTGTCCCGGTTGGTTCTCCCTTTCCAGAATGGAATGATGACTTCCTGGTAAGCCTCGTGTGTGTCTTTGGAGACCTGGAAAGAGACCTTTGGCCGGTTGTGCAGGATGTCCAGATCTTCGAGGGAATGCAGGCTGATTTCCGGATAGGAGGGAGCCGCTTTGGGGAACGGTCCGCGTTCCCCGACCACCAGCTCCTGCTCGCCTATAAAGAGGGCTTTGTGCTCCAGTATGTAGGTGAAACACATGGCCCTTTGAACGGGGATGGGCTCATGCTCTGGCAAGTGATCCTTGTAAAAAGCGGTGACCAGCATGGCCCGCTCATGGCTGAGGGTGTTGATTGCCTCCAGGCTTTCATTGCGTAATTTTTTTACTCTTTCGGTCATGGCAAATGTTTTTATCCTCCTTTTTTTACCGGGAAACCTGCTTCTGCAAATACCTGCATCATCTGTTCCAATACTTTCGGGCTGGTCTCCGGGCCGAAACCGGCCGGCGACACCATTCCCAATGCTTCATATTTCTGCCTGCCCAGGCGGTGAAATGGCAGCAGGTCGACCCGGATAAGCCGAGTTTTCACCCTGCTGACAATTTCGCGAAGGAGAACCATATCCCTGGTGGTATTGTTGACCCCGGGAATGACTGGTATCCTGATGTAAACTTCCGGTCCATCTGCGGGCAGGTTCATTAGGTTCCGGATGATGAGGGCATTGTCAACCCCTGTGTATTCCTCATGTTTTCGTTTGTCTGCAGTCTTCAGATCAAACAGCAGCACATCGGTGTGTTGCGTCACTTTACTGAAAGTATCTTCGAGAGCATAACCAGACGTATCAATGGCGGTGTGAAGGCCTTCCTCTCTGCACCTGACCAGCAGTTCCGTTAAAAATCCTGGTTGGCCCAGTGGCTCCCCGCCTGAAAAGGTGACCCCTCCTTTGCTTTCTTCGTAAAACAGGCGGTCCTTCAGTACTTCCGGCAGGATGTCGCGGGATCCCACCCATCGCCCGATTTCCTCTTCCAGAATTCGCTGCTTTCCGTTCAGTGTCCGGCAACGTCGAATTTTCTGCGGCTGAGGTAAAATGCTTTCTGGATTATGGCACCAGACGCAATTCAGTGGGCAACCCTTGAAAAAAACGGTGGTGCGAATTCCGGGCCCGTCATGAACGGAATACCTTCGAATGTCAAATATCAGGCCTTTTTCCATGTGTAGTGGAGAGACACCATCCTGGTCCTTATCGATTTCCGTTTGCATTTTAGAGTGAATGGAGCGAAATTCTTCTCATGAACCGCGTATTTCTCCGCAAATGTATAACATTCTTTTGTCATCCAAGCATCTTTTTTTTGAGAAAACCCATCCTAACCACAAGACAGATAGGCAATTGACAAAACATGATACAAAATTGTCCGAAACCATGGGGCCGGGCTTGACTTTAAGTTTAGAAAGATTTTAAATTACACTAATTTAGCAAGAATCGTTCTCTTTTCTTTCCCCAGTTGCTCAAAAAGTGCTAAACTTACACCGAGTTTTTTTTGGCTTTTTGGAAAAGTGTCAAAATTACACTTTAAATGAACCACTTAAGTTTGATTTCACAAGTCTGGTATCCTCCGATCAATTAATCCGGAGACCATCATTTAATAAAAAAGTATATGAACCCCCTGAAAAGATTTATTTGCCTTGTATTTTTTTTGTTCGTCGGATGGGGCAACCTTTTTGCCCAGCTTACCCCTGCGCATTACGAGCAGGCGGATTCGGTCCGCCAATTCAGTGAATTGGTATATCACGGCCATGTTTCACCGAACTGGATTGAGGATACCCATACCTTCTGGTATGAGGTCAGCACCCGGCAGGGACGGGAAATGTTCCTGGTAGACGCCGTGGCCAAGGAAAAAAAGCCAGCTTTTGACCAGGAAAAACTGGCCGCGCTGCTTATGGAGGAAAGCGGCCGGGAGTTGAAAGCCTATGAGTTGGAGATGCGGCAGGTCCGTTTCAATAAGGAAGTTACCGAGATGAGCTTTGTGGTGGACTCGGTTCGCTACCAACTGGACCTGGAAAGCCATGAGCTTACCCGCCTGGAGCGCCTGCGTCCGGAACGCCGTGAGCAAAGGCACTGGGCCCGGAGCGATGACGAACTTTCCAGGGAACCGGTCATTTCGCCTGACAGTGTCTGGGTGGCCTATATAAAGAACCACAATGTCTATATCAGGCAGCGGGAATCAGGGGAGGAGCATCCCCTCTCATTTGACGGTTCCCCCGGGGAATATTATTCTGCCCACATTCAATGGGCACCGAATTCAGCTTTTTTGGCAACAAACAAAATCCGGCCGCATGAAAAGCGGACGGTCTATTTTATTGAGTCCTCGCCGCAGGACCAGCTGCAACCCAAACTTCATGAGTTGGAATATGCCAAGCCGGGGGATGCGCTACAGATCAGGCAGCCTTCCCTTTTTACTGTGGCCGAAAGGCGACAGATCCCTGTAAATACGCAGCCATTTTTGCATCAATTCCGGGTCACCAATCCCCAATGGAGGGAGGACAGCCGTGCCTTTACCTTTGAGTTCAACCAACGGGGCCATCAGGCATACCAGGTGGTCGAGGTGACGACCGGGGGACAGGTGAATATCCTGATCAACGAGCAAACAGAGACTTTCATCGATTACAGCGGCAAGCGTTTCCGTCACGATGTGGACGACGGCCGTGAGATCGTCTGGGCTTCGGAACGGGATGGATGGAACCATCTGTACCTGATTGACGGCAGCAAC
>SLSG01000216.1 GCA_007130545.1 Bacteroidales bacterium
GAAGAGATCCGGCAGACGGGGATACAGGCTTTCAAAACCCATTACCAGCTCCCTGCCTGCCCGCCCGGCGTCGCGGGCCAGCTTCAGCTGGGCCTCCAGGCGCTCCTCAATGAAAAACCCGTTCCAGTCCGTGTGACGGCCGTTCGACTGCGGCAAGCTGCCAATGTAATTGGGGTGGTCAAGGCCAAACCATGGCCCCGGATCCCGCCCTCCTTCCTGTTCTTTGCCCGAAGAATGCAGCCTCGCCAGTCCGCCGCCGAAGTCCTCCCAGAAACCGGCACCCTTCTTGCCGCTTTCCATAAATTCCAGCACCAACATGCTATGCTGCCCATCTCCGCCATGCGCCACTACTTCCGGCACAAGAATATCGGAGTCATGGACTTTCCGCACGGCCCGGTCCAGCAGCTTAAGCCCCGCTGCCTCCGCTTCGAACATTCCCGGGTAGCGGCTGGCGTCGTTGTACTTGACAAAGAAAGTCCCGGCAGAAGTGTCCACCCGGAAACACTCGTTGATGCATCCACCTCCGACCGGACTGGACCCGTTTATTTTCACCGGGTCCGCCGCCCGGTCTTCGAGCAACTTCTTCAGTATGGGAAACAGATTTTCAGGCAACATCGTCTTGGATCTTTCAGGCAACATCGCCTTAATCACCCAGCAGGTTCAGCTTCAGGAAATAGGCCACGGCTTCGGTCATGCGGTCCACATTTTCCTTTTTGCGGAACCCATGCCCTTCATCCAGTGCCAGCATATACCAGACATGGCCATTGTGTTCCCGGATGGCCTGCACCATCTGGTCAGATTCCGAAGCCGGCACCCGGGGATCGTTTGCTCCCTGTATCACGAACAGGGGTTTGCGAATCTTTTCCACATGGTTGGTCGGGGAAATAGACAGCAGGAACTCCCGCATTTCAGGATCCCTTTCATCCCCGTACTCTGCCCGTCTCAAGTCTCTGCGGTATTCTTCCGTATTTTCCAGGAAAGTCACAAAATTACTGATCCCCACCACATTCACCCCACATCTGAGCTTGTCGTTGAAATGAAACATGGAGGCCAGGACCATGTAGCCTCCGTATGAGCCTCCATATACCGCGATCCTTGACCCGTCGAACTCAGGCTGTTCATTGATCCAGTCAATGAGGGTTCCGATATCCTTCACCGATTCCTCCCTCAAAAATCCATTATCCAGGTCCAGGTACGTCTTGCCATATCCCGAGGAACCCCGCACATTGGGACCAATCACCGCGACGCCCAGTTCGTTGGCCAGGAAGGCGTTAAACGAGGAAAAGAAAGGCTGGTGCTGCGCTTCGGGTCCGCCATGAATATTCACCACCACCGGGAAAGGCCCGCTTCCCTGCTTCGGCTTGTAGACAAAGGCGGGGATTTTGCGCGGTGCCCCGTCCACCTCGTCGAACGTATCATAAAAAATCAGCTCAGGCTCCGGAAACCCAGAGGTATCGAGTCCGCCAACCTCACTATAAGTCCAGCGCGTCAGCTCCCGGCTGCCCAGATTGAGCGAATACACATCCCCGGGCGTCTGTGTGGAATTGATTACCAGTCCGATTTCATTTCTCACCGGGTGAAACTGAATCCCGTATACCTGTCCCATGGGCAGGTTGTCCACCGCTTCAAAAGAGTTGTCTCTGAGGTCCATCAGGTAGAGTTTGCTGAACCCGTTCTCATTCACCGTAAAAGCCGCCCGGGTCCGCTCCTTGTTCATTGCAAACCCCTCCACGTCCCACGGAATGTCTTCCGTAATATACGTCAGCTGCCCGGTGGCGAGGTCATAAACCCCCAGTGTTTTAAATTCCCGTCCCATATCAGACAGGGTATAAACCTGGTCACCCGCAGTGTTCCACGCAAACGAAGCGAAAAAAGAAGGCTGCCGGGGGTCGTTAAGCGGCTGCAGCGAACCATCCTCAAGGTTGTACACGTAGGAGTTGGCCAGTGTCGCGCCCAGGTATTGCACTGCCAGCAGTTTGCTGTCATCTGGAGACCAGTCGAACACCAGCCAGTAGCCCATGCCCCTGTCAATCAGCAGGCGGGCCTCCGTGGGTGATGCCATATCCGACACATACACATCGAAATCGCGCCCGTTACGGCGGGTAGAGGTAAATGCAAAGCGGTCGCCCCTGTTTGAAAAGCTCGGCTGAAAATTGACCGATTCCCCGTCGCTGATCATCTCCGAAGTGCGCTTGTCCATATCGTACCAGAAAAGCTGGGTAAACTCATTGCCCCCAATGTCGCGCGAAAACATAAACCCATTGTAGTCCGGCGACGGGCAGAAAACACCATTGGTCACCGGTTCATCAAAGAACGTGATCTGGTTGCGTGCCCCCCCGGGGGCGTTCACCGTATGCAGCTGCACAGTGTTTGCAAAACGCGTGGCGATCAGCATACCACCGTCACCCGGCAGCCAGTCCGCCAGCATAGCCGCCCTGGTATTCTGGTATTGCTGAATCCGGTCAATAATCTCCTGAGGTGTTTCCGGGACATCCTCCAGTACCAGGTTCCCGATCTGTCTGCGCTCCTGTGCGGTTGTCCAAATGGTGACCAGCATCAGCAGGCTTGTGAGCAGTGGCAAAAGGAAATTTGTCTTGTTTTTTTTCATCGTCGGATGGTTTTGTGGTTTAATGGATTTGTCTCCCATAAATTTATCAAAAAAATCATTTAAATTGCTGTATCAAAACGGATCCATCTATTCACCTTTAATCTCCTCTAAGATGAAAAGAAGCACTTGGCTCCCTGCTATACTGGTTTTGTTAATCCTCTGTCAAGTTCATGCGTTAAATGCGCAGGATGAAACACCGGATACTTACCGGGTTCTTACCACCGAAGGAAATGAATTTGTCGGAATCATCATTGAGGAAAGCGAAACGGAGATCGTGCTACGCACCGAACAATACGGTGACCTGCGCATCCCCAGGTCAAATATCCGGAGAATGA
>SLSG01000111.1 GCA_007130545.1 Bacteroidales bacterium
AAGCCGGCATGACCCTTTTAAAAAACTTTCTTGCATTATGATCGCAATACCAGCCATAGACATCATTGACGGCAAATGCGTACGGCTACGCCACGGGGACTTCTCACGCCGCAAAAATTACGAAGCAGATCCGTTTGACCAGGCACAGGCGATACAGGACGCGGGAATCACCCACCTGCACCTGGTCGACCTGGACGGAGCCAGGACGGGTAGTCCGAAAAATCTGGCCGTACTGGAAAAAATCGCTTCCGGCACCTCCTTGTCCGTCGATTTCGGCGGGGGCATCAGGAGCTATGCAGACATCCGCAGGACACTCGAAGCCGGAGCCAGCCAGGTAAACACCGGCACTTTCCTGTTTTTGGTCCCCGATGCTCCCGAAACCTGCCTCTCCCTCTTCGGTCCGGAAAAGCTCATTGCCGCAGTCGATATCCGGCAGGGAAAAATTTCCGTGGCAGGCTGGCAGGTCCAAATGGAAAGTGCTGCCAGTCCCTTTATTGAAAAATTGCTTTCCGTCGGATGGGAATGGTTCGCCGTGACCGACATCAGCCGGGATGGCACGATGGAAGGCCCCAGGCCTGGGTTTTACAAGCCCCTTGTCTCCGCTTTCCCGGCTGCAAAGTTCATCGGGGGCGGGGGAGTCGCATCGATGGACCATCTGCGTATATTGGCAGATTGCGGCCTATATGGAGCGGTGACCGGGAAGGCGGTCTTCGAGGGGAGGATCAGCCTGGAGGAGTTGGCACGTTTCAACGATCAGGGCATTGTAAAAACAGAAAAAACCACCTGAAGATGCTTACAAAAAGGATCATCCCCTGCCTGGACATCAAAAACGGGCGAACCGTCAAGGGAGTCACCTTTGGAAACTTACAGGACGCCGGGGACCCGGTGAAGCTGGCCGCAGCCTATTCAGGCAACGGGGCCGATGAGTTGTGCCTGCTGGATATTACGGCCACTCTGGAGGGACGCACCACCTTTCTGAAGGTGGTGGAAGAAGTAGCTGCTTCGGTGGCCATCCCATTTACCGTGGGGGGCGGCATTTCCAATGAAAGGCAGGTCGAAACCCTGCTGTCCAAAGGCGCTGACAAGGTGAGCGTCAACACGGCCGCCATTGCCGACCCGACCTTGCTCAGCCGCCTGGCGGCGGCATTCGGCAACCAGTGCGTGGTGGTGGCCATCGATGCCCGCCTGGGTCCGGACGGATGGATGGTGGTAAGCCATGCCGGTACGCGTTGGACTTCCCTTCCGGCGGTCGAATGGGCGGTGCAGGCCAGTGAGATGGGTGCCGGGGAGATCCTGCTCACCTCATTTACCGCAGACGGCACCCGGCAGGGGTTTTCCCTCGACATCACACGCCAGGTCGGGGAGGCGGTTCCCATACCGGTGATCGCCTCCGGAGGCGCCGGGACCCCCCACCACTTCCTGGATGTCTTCACCCTGGCCCGGGCTGATGCAGCCCTGGCAGCCGGAATCTTTCATTACGGGCAGGTAAGCATCGCCGAGGTAAAGGAATATTTGAGGGAACACCGGATTCCGGTCAGAACCTGAAGGGGATTGCAATCTGGCAGGTCACATTCAGGCCGGAATTGCGCAGGCAAATGATTCCAAACAAGTTAAATGAACCAGAATACAGTAAATATACAACGATGGAAAACACAGCTTTAGACCCCGGAACACTTGATTTCGGGAAGGGTGGCGGACTCTTGCCTGTCATTGTGCAGGATGCAGCGAGCGGCAAGGTGCTGATGCAGGCCTTTATGGATGCCGAAGCACTGGCAGTCACCCAGAGCAGCGGACGGGTCAGCTTTTTCAGCCGGAGCAGGAACCGGTTGTGGACCAAGGGGGAAAGCTCAGGCAATTACCTGCAGGTAAAAAACATTTTGGCCGATTGTGACCGGGATTGCCTGCTCGTGCTTGCCGAGCCCGTGGGACCGGTTTGCCATACCGGAACAGAAAGCTGCTTTGATGGGCCCCAGCATGCGCCTGAGGATGCACCCGCCCTTGCACCTGGCTTTGCAGGGGCCTTTGCGCCGGGTCCTGCACAAGACCTCGCGACCGCCCATGCACGGGAGGCCGCGTCCCCGTTCGGGTTTCTCGCCTACCTGGAAAACCTGCTTTCAGAACGAAAGCATGCAGACCCGGAAAAAAGCTATACGGCCAGGCTGCTGGCAGGCGGACCCAAACGGATTGCAAAAAAATTGGGGGAAGAGGCTGTGGAGCTGGCCCTGGAGGCAGAGCACGGCGAACCGGAGCGTTTCCGGGAGGAAGCCGCTGACCTGGTCTACCACCTCAGCGTGTTGCTGGTCTCCAAAGGAGTGGGTTGGAATGAGGTCCTGGCAGAGCTGGAAAAGCGCCACAAGGGCTGAGGCGACATTAGCTCACGCCAAGCTGCTGAAGGGCCTCCCGGACTGTATCGACGGGTTGTTTGCAGACCCCCATGCTGCACACATATATTCTGGTCTGCCCTTCCCTGAATCGTTGCGCAAAAACAGGCAAAGCATTGTCTGGCCGGGTGGAAGCCGCAAGCAAGGTCCCCGGCAGATATCTTCCGGATAGCTCCGCCAAATACTCCCCGGCTTTTTCCCCGGCAATCACCACGGTATGGAAAGGATACACATGGTCTGCCAGCAGTTTGGCCCAATTGGCAAAACTTGCGCTAAACTGTTTTAGCCTTGGACTGATGTCTTCCAGCATCCGGGCGCTGCGCTTCACCCATTCCGGTTTTTCAAACATCATTCCCAGCTGCAGCAGGTTGTGGGCCATCACGCTGTTGGAGGCCGGGATGACGTTGTCATGTATCTCAAAGGAAGGCGCGGCCAGGGATTCTGATCCATCCGACGAAAATGAGAACAAATTGGTTCCGGACGGGGAAAAATGTTTTTCCGCATAAACCGCGAGGTCCCTGGCTGCCAGAATGAACTCCTGCTGCATGGAGACTTCGTACAGGCGTATCAGTGCCTGGCAAAGCAGCGCATAGTCTTCGAGAAAGGCGTCAATCGATGGCTCCCTGCCGTCCAGTTTACGGAAGAGGCGCCCCTGGTCATCCCTCGCATTTGACAGGATAAACCGGGCGGAATGCATGGCCCTTTCCAGAAAAACCGGGTCATGAAAGGCGGCATAGGCATCCGACAGGGCTTTGATCATCAGGGCATTCCAGGAAACGATGACTTTGTTGTCGAGTGCGGGCCGAACGCGTTTTTCCCTGGTCTCCCAAAGCTTTTTTCTGGCTTGTTTCAGCATGGTCTGAAAAGCACCGGGATCCAGTCCCTCCCTTTCTGCAAAGGCTTCCGGGGACCATTGGCGCATCAGCACATTGAAGCCCTTTTCCCAGAAGCCCTTTTCGCCCACCTGGAAATATTTCCTGATCAGTGGGGCCGTCTCTGCCGGGACCCCATCCATTTCCCCCAGCACTGCATCCATTTGTTGTTGGGTCCACACATAAAATTTCCCTTCCACCCCTTCTGAATCCGCATCCAGTGCCGAATAAAACACTCCTTCGCCTGAGGTAAGCTCCCGGGTTACAAAGCCAATGGTCTCATACGCCACCTCCCGGTACAGGGGGTCGCCCGTCACCTGGAAGGCCGTGGAATACAGGGAGATCAGCTGGGCATTGTCGTACAACATTTTTTCAAAATGAGGAATCCGCCACCGATCGTCGGTGGCGTAGCGGGCAAACCCGCCACCAAGCTGGTCATAGATACCGCCCATGGCCATTTTTTCCAGACTGAGCCTGCACAGCTCCAATGCCTCCGGCTCCCGTTCCATTGCGTGGTATTGCAGCAGGAAGGGATACAGCACCGGCAGCGGGAACTTGGGCGCTCCCACGGTCCCACCCTCCTTCGGGTCGATTCCTTCCATCAGGTTCCTGTAAATTACCTGAATCCCGGTTTTGGAAAAGCCTTGATCCCCTTTGGCCGGGGCAATGAATCCATTGGAGGCGATCCCCTTGGTCAGCCGGTCAGCCTGTTCCTCCACCTCCGCATACTTTTCACGGAATAGTCCGGCCACCTGCATAAGGATTCCCTTCCATTGTTCCTGCGGGAAATAGGTCCCGCCCCAAAACGGCTTTCCGTCCGGAAGCGCAAAGCAGTTCAGGGGCCATCCTCCCTGCCCCCCAACCAGCTGCACCGCATCCATATACAGGCGGTCCACATCGGGGCGCTCTTCCCGGTCCACCTTGATACAGACAAAATGTGCATTCATGATCCGGGCCACTTCCTCGTTTTCAAAACTCTCGCGCTCCATCACATGGCACCAGTGGCAGGCAGAATAGCCAATGCTGACCAGCAGGGGTTTGTTTTCCCGTTTCGCCTTGCGCAAAGCCTCTTCACCCCACGGGTACCAGTCCACCGGATTGCCGGCATGCTGGAGCAGATACGGGCTGGTTTGTCCCTTTAGATGGTTTCCGCCTGTTTGTTTGCTGTTCATAAATTTCCGATTTACCCACGTATTCCTTGCTGATTGCCTACGTATTCCATGCTGACCGCCCATAACTTCTCCGCTTTGCCATCATCCCTTGCTGTCGCAGAGGGGGTTTTGATCCGCTTTTTTGCAAAATAGGCCCCGTTGATGTGTTCGACCTCGGGGGAGACCGCCAGGTAGAGGTTGGTCTGCGCTCCTTCCTGGGTGCTAAGCATCACAGGGCTGATCAAACCCATCATCCAGCCCGGGAAGCCATCAAAAAGGCTGGTCTGCACAAAGCCGGGGTGGAGGCTGTTGGCGGTGGCTCTGCTGCCCGCAAGTTGCTTTGCCAACTGCCGTGTGAAAAGGATATTGGCCAGCTTGCTCTGGGAGTATGCGCGGATATGGTTCCATTTTTTCTTTCCCTCCAGATCGGAAAAATTCATCTTCCCCGCACGGTGGGCATTGCTGGACACATTGACAATCCTTCCGCCCGGAGAAGCCTTTACCGCATCCATCAATAAATTGGTAAGCAGGAAGGGGGCCAGGTGGTTCACCGCAAAAACCCTTTCAACGCCATCCCGGGAAACCGAGCGTTTCGTGTCCCATATCCCGGCATTGTTGATGAGCACATCCAGCCGGTCGTACTTTTTTAAAAATGCCGCGGCAAAGTCCCTGATGGAAGCCATAGATTCCAGGTCACACTCAAACAGGACGGCTTTTCCGTTGCCGGTCAATGCATGTACCTCATCCAGCAGGGCCGCTCCTTTTTTCATATTACGGACCGGCAACACCACCTCCATTCCCATCCTGGCAAGTTCCAGCGCCGTCTCCCTGCCAATGCCCGATGTGGCGCCCGTGACCATGCATATTTTATTATTTGTTTCTATCATTTTATGCCATTATTGTTAATTGCCCCGGCTTCCAAACCGGTACCATAGAACCAGACTCGCCCTGTCTTTGTTCAAAACTTTCGCCAAAACAAATGCATGCCGTTATGTGTTACCTGAAGGTGTCGGCCCGCAACCTTCACCAGGAAGCTTGCGCGCTTGGCGGTCCGGCAAAATTAATCACCCATGAGCAGAACAATGGCATTTTTTATATTCTTTTCAATCGTCATCGGGATCTATTTTCTGGCGAACCTATATGTTTATGTTCGCGGACTACAGGCCATCCCGGCGGGGAGTCCGTTTCGTCCATGGTACCAATGGGGATTCTGGACCATCGCTGCCTTTTATGTCGCAGGCCGGTTCCTCGAAAAAATCTACATCAGCTATGCCAGCGACCTGTTCATATGGGCCGGATCAATATGGCTGGCCGCCCTCCTGTACTTCTTCCTGCTGGTGCTCTTCCTGGATCTGCTTCGAATGCTTAACCACCTCCTCCCATTTTTCCCGGGCTGGCTGACCTCCAATATGGAAAAAACCAGGCTGATTGTGCTTGTCGTAAGTGTGGTGTCGGTGGTCGGATTGGTCGCCGGGGGCTTCATCAATGCCCGGAATCCCAGGGTCAACACCCTGGAGGTGCATATCCCGAAAAAAGCAGGGGACATGCAGGAGATACGTGCCGTGGTCATGTCTGACATCCACCTGGGGACCCTGGTCGGTAATGGCTTTTTTGACCGGGTGGTACGTAAGGTGAAGCGCCTGAACCCCGACATCATCCTGTTGCCGGGAGACATTCTGGACGAAGACCTGGAGCCTGTACTCAGGCAGAATATAGGTGAAACCCTCAGGCAGCTCAGGGCGCCCCTCGGGGTGTATGCCATCATGGGCAACCATGAGCATATCGGGGGATCTGCCAATGCTTACGCTTACCTGAGTGACCATGGAATAACGGTACTCCGTGACAGCGTGGTGAAAATAAACGGGGGGTTCTACCTGGTTGGCAGGGAGGACCGCGACAAACCGAGATTCAGCGGGCAGCAGCGGAGCTCCCTGGAGGCACTGCTTGAACAGGTGGACATGCAGTATCCGGTCATTTTGATGGACCACCAGCCATTCTACCTGGAGAAGGCTGCCGCGCTGGGGGTGGACCTCCAGCTTTCCGGGCATACGCATCACGGGCAACTCTGGCCATTCAACCTGATCACCAATGCCATGTATACAGTCAGCCGGGGCTACGCCAGGATCGGAGAAATGCATGCCTATGTAAGCAACGGGGTAGGCACCTGGGGTCCGCCAGTACGCATCGGCAACCGTCCGGAGATCGTCCAGCTGCACATACGATTTGATCCTTAAGGAATGGTTTTACTCCCGGGAGGGCGCAGATTTCTTCTTTTTCCCGAATACCCAGGAGAATGCCTGGCCCATCCTGGAAAAAACATTCCGGGAAATGGCAAAGCCCTGAGAAAAACGGGAAAAGAAGGTGGTTAGGGTTACAAACCCCTGTATTGCATTCAGGCTGGCCATCATGCGGTTCTCTGCCAGCAGCATTTCATAGCGCAGACGGGCCTTTTCAAGCTTGATGTCCTGAAAATTACGAATGTGTCTGAATTGTTTATGATCGATCATACACTATTTTTCATCGGCATCTTCGTCCTCCTGAAAGAAGACTTCGGCCAGCGACCGGATGACAAAAGGTCCAATAATCCTGCTCCTGAAAATGATAAGGACCAAGGCAATAAGCAGGTAAAAAGCCCCGGTAATCAACAAGCCGAGCACCTGGCTTCCAAGCAGGTTTCCAATATAAACCGACCCCGCCCCGGATAAGAATAACAAGGCGATCAGCAGGACAACGATAATGACCCCATTGCCCAAAAATGCGGTAAGCAGCCTCGCAGCTTTCTCGAATGCAAGCAGCCCGTAATAAGACAATTTTGTATCCAGGTATTTTCGCAAACTGTCTTGCAGCCCGGATATGTGTTCAAGCAAGGATTTTCCGTCCATCAAACCTGGATTAAATGCCTATTTCTCGTCAGCGGCCTTTTTGATCTTGGCCTTGGTTTCGTTAGCGAACTCGTCCATCTGGCCTTTCAAATCGTCGATTTTGCGGCCGACTTTGTGGACCACGTCGTCAGAGTATTCCCTGGCCTTTTTTTCCAGATTTTTCCTGGTCTCTGCACCACTGCGGGGCGCGAAAAGCAGTCCGGCAGCCATGCCGACAGCAGCTCCAAAAATGAAACCTACAATTGCTTTTCCTGTTGACTTATCCATAATAAAAAAATTAAAGGTTAAACATACGATTAAACTAAAAAATCGAAAATAATCCGCTAACCATACGAACTATCCTCTTTTAACAAATATAACTAAAAAAATGCCCAAAAACAATATTCCGGCCTAAAACCATCGTCCAGGAAAAGCTTTGGCGAAGATTTTTTATTAATTTTACGTGCATTCGCGACAAAAGGTTACCCCTGGCGTTTGTTCGACAGGACGGATGCAAGGTACACCGCAAACATTGGCTATATGGCAATAAAGGATATTTCCATCAGGATCTCAGAGGTTGAGGACCTGGAACAGCTGGAGCCCGCAGACAGGGAGCTTGTTGAATTGTCCCGGCAGATGACCGCCAAGGCCTATGCCCCCTATTCCGGTTTCTACGTCGGAGCCGCGGTGCGGCTTGACAACGGGGAGGTCATTACCGGAAGCAACCAGGAGAACGGCGCCTACCCGAGCGGCTTGTGTGCCGAGCGCGTGGCAGTCTTTGCTGCCTCTGCCATGTTCCCGGGCGTACCCATGAAGGTGATTGCCGTCAGTGCCAAATCCCCCCGCCTGTCGATGGACGAACCGGTATCACCCTGCGGCGCCTGCCGGCAGGTGATGCTGGAGTACGAAACGCTGCAGGACAAACCCATCCGTTTGTTGCTCAGTAAGGAAAACGGCAGGATCCTGTTGATTGACAAAGTGGCAGACCTCCTCCCCCTTTCCTTTACCGGAACAAACCTTAAGAACCAAAAAATCAGCAAACCATGAAAAGCCTGTTGGTTTCCCTACTGATCCTTTGCGCTTCCATACATATAGTTCATGGGAATAAACCCGCCTATGCCCTGTTTGACAAGGACGGAGCGCCTGTCAACTATTTCATGTTGCTCGAAAACGCCCTGGCTTCGGATGTGGTGTTGTTCGGGGAGCTGCACAACAACCCCATTGCCCATTGGCTGCAAATCGAGCTTACGCGGGATCTTTTTGAGCAGGCCGGACACCGCCTGGTATTGGGTGCCGAAATGTTCGAGACCGACAACCAGCTTCTGCTGGATGAATATGTTGGCGGACTCATCGCGGAACGGAACTTCAGGGCAGAGGCCAAACTATGGACCAATTATGACACCGACTACCGCCCGCTCGTGGAGTTTGCCCGCGAAAACCAGCTCCGGTTCATCGCCACAAACATCCCCCGCAGGTATGCGGCACTGGTCAGTCGGGAGGGGTTTGAAGGCCTGGAAATGCTGGATCCTGATGCAAGGGGCCTGATCCCCCCGCTGCCCGTGCCCTATGACCCGGAACTGCCGGGCTACAGGGCCATGCTGGAAATGGGAGGCATGCCGGGACACACCAACGAAAATTTTCCAAAGGCGCAGGCAATCAAAGACGCCACCATGGCCCACTTCATTTACCAAAACATGACCGGTGACGGGATTTTTCTGCACTTTCACGGCACCTACCACTCCAACAACTACGAGGGCATTGTCTGGTACCTCAGGCAGATCAGCAACCGCATGCTTCTCATGACCATAAGCACCGTGGAGCAGGACGACATCAGCCAGCTGGAAGAGGAGTATTTGGGCCAGTCAGACTTTATCATTGCGGTCCCTTCCACGATGACGAAGACCTATTGAGGATGACAAAACCCTATTGAACGGGTTCAGACCCCCATAAAAGGGCCCGCACCAACTCCTGCAGCATTTTTTCGCTGCCCGCATGGCGTGGGATTCCTGAGAGTCTTTCCGCTTTTTCCACCTGCGCCGCCAGGCTGAGCCCGCTTTGCGACACACAGCACACCCATCCCATTTCCTTCATCCGCTGCCCAAGGTATTCCTGTTCGGTTTGCCCCGGGGTCGGGATGACCAAGGCCTTTTTTCCGAATACGGCAAGGTCCATCAATGTGGAATACCCCGGCCGGCAGATGACCAGCCGGGCATGCCTGATCAGCCAGTCCATGGGTCCGTCTCCAAGGTGATCGAAGCGGATGATGGGAGGCGAAGCATGTAACCGACGCACATCGGATAACCGACGCATATCGGATAACCGACGCACATCAGAAAGCACTTCATTTTTTCGTTGGGACGCACCGCCTTCACCCACCACTCCCCTTAAGACCACCACGGCTTGATCCAGTGTTGCAAACTGCCTGTTCAGCTCCCCTTCCAGCAGGCTGCGCTGGGGTTCGGGACCGGAAAGCATGACCAGGTAGAACGAAGGCGGGAAACCGTCTGGAAGCGGACTCGTTTCGTTTGCTGGAAGTCCGGCAAACCTGGACAGCGGTCCGATATAACGCAGGTTTTTCAGGATCCGGGGTTTGCGGCCCGTGGATCGGTGGGAAAGTTCGCCGGAAAGGTTATCCGGACCCGCAAAGTCAGGAACCCAGCAATACCTGAAACGGCTGATCAGCCAGTAGTTCAGTTCATTTACCAACCATTCTGCCCAGCGCAGGCCCCCGGGCGCCCGAAGATGGACCTGGTGGCCTAAAAACACACAGGTGGCCAGGTCTGAGTACAAACCGTAACGGTTATCCGAAACCACAAACCGGGCACCGGTTTCACGAATCAGTTTCTGAAGATGGGTGTGCTCTCTTTTAACCGACCCCAGCAGGCCGGGCAACTGCCGGATAAGTTTGACGACCAGCGAAAGCCTTTTTGTATTGCGGGGATATACCACTGGTTTGCCGGGAAGGACCCGAAACCCTACCCCGTCCGGAAAGCACTGCCTTAAAAAGTCCAGGGCATCCCCATCGGCCGCCACGATCACCCTGGCCCCGGCGCCAAGGAAAGCCCGGATCAGCGGCACGCTGCGGGAGGCGTGTCCGAGTCCCCAGTCCAATGGGCAAACCAATACCAGCGGGGGCTGGTTATTCTGAAGGGATGTCCCGGGATCCATACCGGTAAAAATACAGTTTTTCCCATCACCCACTGCAAAGGCAGGGAACGGCTCACCGAATCAGGAACCGCACTCCCGGGGTTGGAAGCGAGCACCTGGCACGGGGGTGGTTCACCCGGTTCGGGGACCGCTCGCCAAGGGGGAAAAACATCCGACGGTAAAAGCCATTATTTTTACCCTTCATCATGCACCACAGCGAACAAATGAAGCAAGAGGCAGGCAAGCAATTACTTTATCGCCTGGCGATCACTATGGTACCAGGTGTGGGCGGAGCCAAAGCCAAAAAACTCCTGGCGGCCTGCGGCTCACCCGAGGCGGTTTTCCGGGAACCTGCCAGGAACCTGATGAAAATCCCGGGTATTGGTCAGCATATCGCCGGAAAGCTGAGCGGGTTCCGCGATTTTGGCCGGGCCGAAAAGGAGATCGCATTCCTTCAGAAGTACGGGATCAAAGCCATTTTCCATACCGACCCGGAATATCCCGAACGCCTGAGGCAATGCGCAGACGGACCCTTGCTGCTGTTCGTAAAGGGGCCGGCAGACCTTCATGCCCGAAAAGTAGTGGCAGTGGTGGGTACCCGCAATATGTCGCCCTACGGCCGGAAGAAATGCCGGGAGATCGTCGAAGGCATGATCCCCCATAATGTCTTGGTGGTAAGCGGACTGGCTTATGGTGTGGATGCATGTGCCCATAAAGCGGCGATGGATTGCGGTCTGCAGACCGCGGCGGTGCTGGGCCATGGCCTGGACAGGGTATATCCGGCCACGCATGCGGACCTGGCAAGGTCAATCCTGGAGAAAGGGGCCCTGGTGTCGGACTTCCCGACCGGGACCGTCCCGGACCGGGAAAACTTTCCAAAAAGGAACCGCATCATTGCCGGCATCAGCGATGCCGTGGTGGTCGTGGAGGCGGCCATTACCGGCGGGGCCCTGATCACGGCCATGATCGCCAACACCTATCACCGGGATGTGTTCGCCCTGCCGGGCAGGACCACAGACCCTTACAGCATGGGCTGCAACAAGCTGATAAAAA
>SLSG01000024.1 GCA_007130545.1 Bacteroidales bacterium
TACAGGTATGAAACACCGGGCTCTGTGACCATGCTTGACAAGGATAGTTTCCGGATCAGGGAAGTGGTCTTCACCTCCCCCGGGACGAAAGAGGTCCGCCTCCAACAGGCCGCCACAATGAAATGCATTATGCAGGGAGCCGAAATCCTGACCTTTTCCTGAGAGGCAAAAAAAAATTACCTTAAAATACTGTTTTAATGATCCGACCAATAGACACCATTACCGACGAGCAGGCCCTGGAGAATGCCGTCAGGCGCTTCAGGGAAAAAAAGATTTTGCTCCCTACCTTTGAGCAGCAACAAAATCCGGATGCCATCCCCCAAAAAATAAAGGACAGGCTGAAGGGCATCGGACTCTGGGAGATCGATCCGCTGAACCTGTTCCGGATAACCTGGAAAAACCAGCCTTTGGAAACCGGGGGCTTGTACGGCAATGTGAACTTCATTGAATTGCCGAAGTCTCTGACCGGGGTGGATGCCCGCATTGTGCTGCTGGTGGGCAAATGGTTCCCGACAGGAGCCCATAAGGTGGGCGCGGCATACGGTTGCCTGGCTCCCAGAATCATCACCGGGGGGTACGACCCTACTTACCACAAGGCGGTCTGGCCTTCCACCGGGAATTATTGCCGGGGCGGTGCCTTCGACTCCAAGCTGATGGGCTCCGATTCTGTTGCGGTGCTGCCCGAGGAAATGAGCCGGGAGCGTTTTGAATGGCTGCGGGACGAGATCGGCTGTGAGATCATTGCCACCCCTGGTTGCGAGAGCAATGTGAAGGAGATTTATGATGCCTGCTGGGAGATCCGCCGTACCCGGCCGGATTGTATTATCTTCAACCAGTTCGATGAGTTTGGGAACGTGGCCTGGCATTACAATGTTACAGGGAAAGCGCTGGAAGAGGCCTATGAACTTGTGAAAACCGGGGGAAGTAACATCGCAGCCTATGTCTCCGCCACAGGTTCGGCAGGTACCATCGCGGCCGGGGATTATTTGCGGACCATCGCACCCCACTTGAAGGTGGTCGCATCGGAAGCCCTGCAGTGTCCCACTTTGCTGATGAATGGATTCGGTGGACACCGCATTGAGGGGATAGGCGACAAGCATGTGCCCTGGGTCCACAATGTAAAGAACACCGATGTGGTCACGGCCATTGATGATGAAGACTGCATGCGGCTGTTCCGGCTGTTCAATGAAAAAACCGGACACGACTACCTGAGGTCCTGCGGGATCCCCGGGGAAACCATTGACCAGCTGCATTTGATGGGAATATCCGGCATCGGTAATGTACTTAGCGCGATCAAGACCGCCAAATACTATGAGATGACCTCTGAGGATGTGGTCCTGAGCATTGCCACGGATTCGGCCGAGCTTTACCGGTCCAGGCTTACGGAGCTGAGGGATGAGCGCGGGGAGTACACTGACATGCAGGCGGCCAGAGACTTCGAAAGGTGCATGCTCGGGCAGGCTCCGGCTTATATGAAAGAGCTATCCTACAACGATAAAAAAGCGATCCATAACCTGAAATATTTTACCTGGGTGGAGCAGCAGCAAAAGGATGTGGCAGACCTGAACCAGTTGTGGTACGACCGGGAGGTCTGGCCCGGCCTGTTTAACCAGGTGCATCGGTGGGATGAGCTGATTGGGGAATTCAATGCCCGCACCGGGGTATTGGACGCCCTATAGATGGCTGGCGGACCCCTCAGTGCGGATCCAGTGAATCTATAAAGCGGATCCAGATTTCCAAAAACTTCTCCAGGTGGGTCTCCTGCGGGTTGTGCCCGGCACCTTCAATGCGTTGAATTTCGATGCCTGGCATCATCTCCAGCACATCCTTCCTGCTTTCGAACGGAACCCAGCGGTCCCTGGTTCCCCAAATGGCCAGAGCCGGGACATCCAGTTCGGATGCCTGCAATGAAAGGATCTCCCTGCTGTTTCTGGAAGAGGCAAGCATGGCCGTGGTCGTACCCGGTATCTTTAACGGTTTCAGATAGGCCTGAACCTGCTCCCTGCCTGGGGGCTTGCCATAAGCCGACTCCAACAGGTTCTCCACCCTCCCGGGCGTGATGATATACGACCGGGCGAACCTTCCTGCAATGTTCCTTACCGGCCAGGCGCTTAAAAAGCCCCGGCCGCGGACCTGGTTTTCCTCCACACTTGAAAAGAGGGTCCCGGCAACGAAGGTCACGCTGAGGAGCTGCTCCGGGTACATCAGGGAAAAAGCCTGTGCGATCGCCCCGCCCATCGAATGTCCGGAAAAATGCCATTTACGTCCGGGAAAAGCCTGTTCCAGAAAGTCGTGGAGAAGCCTGGCCCGGGCCGTGTTGCTCTGGTTCAGCCGGGGGGATTTATCGCTGTACCCGAATGGCGGGATGTCGATGGCCACCACTTCAAAGCCCATGGCCTGCATATGTTCTGCAGCAGCCTCCCAGGAATAGGTGGAGGCACTGAATCCATGAATGAGCAATGCAGAACCACGATACTGCCCAGGCTCCGGGAACCAAAACCGGAAATGCAACTCGGCGCCATCAATCATGATGTATCGGCTGTTCTCATAGGGAAACGGACCGGTCACCACCATTCCCGGTGCGGCAATAAGAACCAGCAACAGCAAAAGTTTCATATTCCTGCCTATCGGATTATCCCGAAAAATACTATTTTTTGGTTAAAGCTTTCTGCGTTCATCGGGGAAATTTCACTAATTTGGTCCGGGAACCAAGGGGAACCAATTGGCAAGGGTGCCAACAGGACCCAACGGGAACCAAAGCTGTATGGAGCTGAAGTCGAAATTTGTCTTTGAATGCATCGACTGCGGGGAGCAATACCTGCCCGGGCAGATCATGTACCTTTGTCCCGCATGCAGCAAACAGAACCATGCCGCTGCGCCACCCCAGGGGGTGTTGAAAGTGCTTTACGATTACCACCGGCTCA
>SLSG01000056.1 GCA_007130545.1 Bacteroidales bacterium
CGTTGCCGATGGCGATGGCCTCTACCTGGTAGGCACTGACCAGGCTTTGTATTTTATTGGCGGATTGTTTCCATTGGCTTTGTGGCGGATGGGGATAAATCGTTTCATTGTGCAGCAGCTTTCCCTCCCCGTCCAGACACACCAGCTTGCAGCCGGTCCGGAACCCCGGGTCTATGGCCAGAATACGTTTCTGTCCGAGTGGCGGTGCCAGCAGCAACTGGCGAAGGTTTTCAGCGAACACCCGGATGGCCTCCCTGTCGGCAATCTCCTTCAGGTGGTTCCGGATCTCTGTTTCCATGGATGGCTGCATCAGTCGCTTGTACGCGTCATTCGCAGCAAGTTTTACCTGCTCCGAATCAGTACCGCGGCCCTTTACGAACCGCTTTTCGAGCTTTGCCCGGGCCTCTTCCCTGTCTGGGGCCACATCCACTTTCAGGAATCCTTCGGACTCTCCCCGGAACATGGCAAGCAGTCTGTGTGAAGGGACTTTGCCGATGGACTCCGACCACTCGAAATAGCTCTCATACTTCTGTCCCTCCACATCCTTTCCCTTCACCACCTTGCTGCTGATCGCTGCGGTTTGCTCGAACAGGCGCCGCACGGAGGCGCGCGCGCCGGGGTCCTCGTTGATCCACTCCGCAATGATATCGCGCGCGCCGGCCAGGGCATCCCCGACCGATGCCACTCCTTTTTCATCGTCAACAAATGCCAGGGCCTTCTCTTCCGGGTCGCCCCCCTGCTGTGCCAAAAGGTACCTGGCCAGCGGCTCCAGTCCCTTTTCCACCGCAATACTGGCACGGGTCTTCCGTTTTGGCCGGTAGGGCAGATACAAATCTTCCAGCACCGAAATGCTCTCTGCCACGCGGATGGCAGACTCCAGTTCGGGTGTCAGTTTTTCCTGTTCGGCAATAGAGGCCAGGATCGTTTCCCGCCTTTTTTCCAGTTCCTGCAATTGGGAAAGCCGGTCGCGCACCTGGCTGACCTGCACTTCGTCGAGTGAGCCCGTCATTTCCTTGCGATAGCGGGAGATGAACGGCACCGTGGCGCCGGAAACCAGCAACTCAATGGTTTTTTCGACCTGCCAGGGTTTCAAACCCAGTTCCCGGGAGATCTTTGACACATGGTTTGACAACATTGTCCGATTCTGTAAATGTATGTTTAAAAGTCCGCCTGTGATAGCGGGTAAGTCCGTATTCCGCAATGGCTCTTTTATGGTCAGCCGTCGGATAGCCCTTGTTGCACTCCCAGTTGTACTGCGGATGCGCCTCATGCAGACCCAGCATATAGTCATCCCGCCAGGTTTTTGCCAGTATGGAAGCGGCTGCAATCGCGGCATATTCCCCGTCACCGCGCACAAAGCACTTATGGGGTGTGGTATTATAAGGCTGGAACCTGTTGCCGTCGATCAGCAGAAACCCAGGCTGGGGGATGAGCTTTTCCAGGGCCAGATGCATGGCCCTGATGCTCGCATTCAGCACATTGATCCGGTCCACCTCCTCATTGTCGACCATGGCGATTCCGTAGGCCAGGGCATGTGCCTCGATCATGGGGCGCAGTTCTTCGCGGAGCCGCCGCGACAATTTCTTGGAGTCGTTAAGCAGGCTCAGCAACAGAGCATCGGGAGCATCCGGCAGGATAACCGCAGCAGCAACCACCGGACCCGCCAAACAACCGCGGCCCGCTTCATCACAACCGGCCTCCCGTGGAGCTCCGCCGTAACGAACCTTCAATGTGGTTTGCATTATTTTTTAACAAGGGCATCGATGACCCCCTGAAAAATCTGTATTCCGTCCGTATTATTCAGTTCCGCATCCGCAGCCCGCTCGGGGTGGGGCATCATACCGAATACATTGCGCTCCTCATTGCATATTCCTGCGATGTTTTCAAGGGAGGCGTTCGGGTTTGCTTCCGGTGTGACCCGGCCCGATGCGTCACAATACCGGAAAAGGATCTGGTCGTTGGCATTCAGGCTTTGTAACACCTCCGCTGACGCATAGAAGCGTCCTTCTCCATGGGCAATGGGGATCTTTAACGGCTCCCCGGGACGGGTAGCTGCCGTCACGAGACTCTCGCGGGTTTCGCTCCGGATATAGGTGTTCCTGCAAATAAAACGGTGGGTGGGATTGTGCAGCAGCACGCCCGGGAGCAGATGCGCCTCACAAAGTATCTGGAACCCATTGCAGATGCCCAGCACGTATCCTCCGTTCCGCGCATAATCGACTACCGAGTTCATAATGGGTGAGAACCTGGCAATGGCACCTGATCGCAGGTAATCTCCATAGGAAAAACCTCCGGGCAACACAACCATGTCACACCCCTGCAAGTCCGTTTCCTTATGCCACAGGGCCACCACTTGCTGCCCCAGCTTTTTCTTCAGGACATAGATCATGTCATGGTCGCAGTTGGAGCCGGGAAATACTACTACACCGAATTTCATTTGGCAAAGTTATTAAAAAAAGACACTAAAATCCTGCCCATTTATCTGCCAGAATAATCAGCAGCAGCAGTGTAAGCATGAGCTCTGGCAACATCCTGCTGCGAAGCAGGTGGAAATAGGCGGCCAATCCGACACTTATAGGAAGGTAAATCAGTCCCATATGCACCATCCTGAACGGATGCCCAAAAAACAGGGTCAGCAGGGCCACCACCAGGAAAAAGATCAGGACCCGGTAACGCTTTCTGATGCGGATGGGTTTGTCGGGGATATAATAGAATAGCAGGCGGGAGAAGGCCAGCAGGCAAGCTGCCCCCAGGAAAACGAGCAGTGCCGAAGTGAATGGCGAAGTTCTCGGGGCAGGTAAGCCCATTGTGCCGATCCACTGAGAAAAAGATTCGATCCTTTCCGGAAGGGTGTCTGTCAGGAAGAAATACAGGGCGGCAAAGAAAAAAGGTGTGGCAAAACCCAGAATAG
>SLSG01000227.1 GCA_007130545.1 Bacteroidales bacterium
CCTAAAAGATCGTATCTTTAAGAAAAAAAGTGACTGAGAAACCGAAAAGGAAGTTTTTAAAGAAACCCCGCCTGGGTGGTGGTCGTGAATGGCTGCGGGAATTTCTCAAGAACAATCTGCGCTATCCAAAGGAAGCCCTGGAAAAGGGCATAGAGGGAGATGTCTATGTGAAGTTCAAGGTGAATGAACAGGGCAAAGTCCTGGAGCCGAAAGTGGTGAATGGTCCCGGGCACGGCTGTGACGAAGAGGCCTTGCGGCTCGTAAGCATGCTACAGTATGACCCGGTGAAAAACCGGGGTGTTAAGGTCACCACCAACAACCGGATGAAGATCCCCTTCCGCCTGAAACGGCAGAAAAAACCCGCCACCAGCGTTCGCATCACTTACACCCCTGCAACCAAACCTGCCGCCGCCGGCAAACCTGCTACCGCCGGCAAGGGCCCGGACGGCAAGGGCAAAACAGGGAGCACGGATTCGGCTGAGCCGAAAAAACCAGGCTATGGTTACACCATTCAACTTGGAGGACGAACATGAACCATTCCCCGCTGATCAGACTGACCAAGCAATTCCGTTTTGAAGCCGCGCACGCCCTCTGGAATTACGATGGGGCCTGCAGAAACATTCACGGACACAGCTATGTACTGGACGTCACCCTCTGCGGTCGCCCACTGGACAACCCGGAAAATCCAAAACACGGCATGGTCATTGATTTTTCCGTATTGAAAAAAATCGTGCATGAACAGATCATCGATGCATTCGATCATGCGCTGATGGTGAACGCCAACACCCCCCATGCCGGGATGGTCACAGATGGCAAAATCTTTGGCAAGGTGCTTGCCCTTCCTTACCAGCCCACCTGTGAGAACCTGATCGATGATTTTGCCAAACGGCTGGTTCCGGTCCTTCCGGAAAGGGTCGCCCTGCATTCGCTTCGCCTTCATGAGACGACCACCTCCTATGCCGAGTGGCATGCCAGTGACAACCCTCCCGTTCAGAAACCCACAGAGTAACTAAGCCTCAGTGAGAAATTATCCCTGAATGCGGGCAGCCCATAGGGCCCGTAACGGTACATAAATTCCAGCCCCAACCAGGTCAGTCCCACTCTATACAGATCCCGAACGGCCAGTCCGGATTCTACAAAGCCTTTCTCCATGGCACCGGGTAACATGGTGTGCCGGTACTGGCCGGCCGGCTTCCACCCGATCCCCGCATTGGTAAGCAGCACAAAACGGGGATTGAACTTCGCGGAGCGATACAAGAGGTTCTCAAAATCATGCTGCCAGAACAAGGCCACATAACTGCCCGACACAAACTCATCCATGCGTACTGTCGAGAATGCGTTAGGGACCGCAAAGCCGAATCTGGCATAGGCCGCCGGGGCGGTAAACAGCCGGGTCCATGGCACCTCCCCGTCCACCAGTCCGGCCATCACAGTAAATCGCTGGGTACCAAGCATGCGGATAGGAACGCTTTTCCGAAACATGGCTTCCAGCCGCCAGTAAGCATATTCGCCCCGCAAAGGTCCCTCCCAAGCCCTCGCGATATTGAAATGCAGTACCGGGACTTCCTCCCCCATGGACAGGATGCGGTCGGGTGTCAGGATAAACTTTTCCCCGTATGCCAGCCGAAACTGCAGCCCTGTTTCGAAATACCGCTGGTCCTCCCCCGGGAAAGGCAAAGGCAGATGGGGTTCAGGCAGGGGCACAGGGGGTTCAGTCAGCGGCACATGGGGTTCAGACAGCGACATATAGGGTTCATACGGCGCCGGCTTTGCAAAGGCAATATCAGGCGAATGAAATGTGTATCCGTCTGTCGGACTTACCCGCTCGATGGCAGCATAGGCCCTTATGCTTAAAAAGTTTCTCCATGTCCGTCCCTGCAGCCAAACCTGGTGTCGCTCGTGCATGTCCATTGTCTCCAGGAAAAACCGGCGCAATATCTCCGGGGATAACAGGGACCGCGGTCCGATGAAAGAGGAACCACCCCGTTCTGCCAGGTCCATCCTGTAATCATATCCCAGGTGCAGGTCTGTCAACCGGTCCAACACCACATGCCCGCCGCCCCCGTATTTGATACGATCATCCCCGAATCCATAGGCAAGCATGCCCCTGAACCCCACCCCAGGGGAAAAAAGCCTGTTTGTCTCAAGGGAAAGCGCCGTGCGAAATCCTTCCGCCGGGCTATAGGCAATAAGGTCTATAAGGGAAAGATCCACCCGACCCAGCCTGAAGGCACCCGATAGCAAGGCCCCTATGGATTCCATTCTTCGGTCAAGGATTTTGGCATCGGCCAGGCTGTCCAGGTATTGGTATGTGTTTCGCTCCCTGTTTGTCAGCGAGTCTGTCCGGTACTTTTCCCAATATTGTTCATTGTCCACCAGGGTTCCCGATGAGAACGCCACATGGAAAGGGGAGAAATCACGCCTTTGAAGAGAAGCATCCAGCCGGATATCCTGTAAATAGGTCCGCCCACTCCCCAGTAAGCGGAAATTATTCAGGCCCTCCAGGTTTACCAATTCAAAATCAATATTCAACTGGGAGGGGAACCACGCCTTTCCATCCACCAGCTCATACTTTTGCCTGATGCGGATGCTGGCATTGCCATTTTCACCGGTCGGTCCGGCAATGACATTTTGCAGGGCCCAGCCATTGGTGTTGACATACAGCGAGCCGGCCAGTCCTTCAAAATTCCTGTTGCGCGCCGGCCGGTAGGAGACAATGAATACCGTGTCCTTTCCCACATAGGTGGTGTCTTCCAGCAGAAAAACGTAGCGGTCGAGGCTGCCCGGGGCCAGGGGGCTGACATAGCGGCTGCCGGAAATTTCCACCTGGTTGTTGTAAAAGGAAAACGACTGCATCTGGGTGATCAACAAGGCCAGCACCGGATTCTCAAATCCCGAAACACGGGAGG
>SLSG01000223.1 GCA_007130545.1 Bacteroidales bacterium
ATACGGTATTCAAGCGGCTGCTCGACATCGGCGACATCATCGGTGTAAGGGGGTTCGTATTCACCACAAAAATGGGCGAAACAACCATCCACGTGAAGGAATACAAGATACTGTGCAAATCACTCAGGCCGCTGCCCGTGGTCAAGGAAAAGGACGGACAGGTATATGATGCGTTCCAGGATGCCGAGCAACGTTACCGTCAGCGGTATATGGACCTGATTGTGAATCCCGGGGTAAAAAAGGTGTTCCGCCAACGGGCCAGATTGATCGAAAGCATGCGTGGGTTCCTGCTGGATGCAGGCTATCTGGAAGTGGAAACCCCGGTATTGCAACCCATTTACGGGGGCGCCGCTGCCCGCCCCTTCAAAACCTACCACAATACGCTTGATGCGACCCTGTATTTGCGAATCGCGGATGAACTTTACCTGAAAAGATTGATCGTCGGCGGATTTGACGGGGTATTTGAATTTGCCAAGGACTTCCGCAACGAGGGCATGAGCCGCTTCCACAACCCGGAATTCACGATGATGGAGCTGTATGTGGCCTACAGGGATTACTACTGGATGATGGACCTGGTGGAGGAAATGGTCGAAAAGATCGCGGTCGACCTGCATGGCACCACCCGCATTGCTGTCGGAGAGCATGAGATCGATTTCAAACGTCCCTGGAAAAGGTACACCATGTACGAAGCCATTGCCCATTTTACCGGCACGGACATCTCTGAAATGGATGAGGAAAGCATGCGCAGTTTCGCGGAAAGCATTGGCGTGGAGACCGATCCAAGCATGGGCCGCGGCAAGCTGATTGACGAGATATTCGGAGAAAAATGCGAGCACCACCTGATCCAGCCTACCTTCATCACCGACTACCCGGTGGAAATGTCCCCCCTGGCCAAAAAACACCGCAGCAAGCCCGGCCTGGTCGAGCGTTTCGAGGCCATCTGCAACGGAAAGGAGATCTGCAATGCCTTCAGCGAGCTGAATGATCCGATAGACCAGCGCAAGCGCTTTGAGGAACAACTGGAGCTGGGGAAAAGGGGTGACTCCGAGGCCATGATGCTGGATGAGGACTTCCTGAAAGCCATTGAAACGGGCATGCCGCCAACTGCCGGACTCGGAATCGGTATAGACCGCCTGGCCATGATCATGACCAACAGCGCCTCCATACAGGACGTGTTGTTCTTTCCCCAGATGCGTCCGGAAAAGGTGGCCCTGGCTGACAGCAAGCAGGAAAGCTTTGAAAAGGCAGGGATCCCGGAGGTTTGGATCCCCCTGCTGCAGCAAAGCGGTTTCACAAGCCTGGAGGCGCTGAGCGAAGGCAACCCCAACAAGGTCTTCAACCAGCTTTGCGGGCTGCGCAAGAAGCTGAAGCTGGATGCACCCCCGCCCAAACCGGAGGAGGTGAAACAGTGGATCGAGGCCGCCAGACGGCGAGTCCCCGGCCAGGCATGAGGCACGGAACTAACGCTGAATTTTTTTGTACATTTAAATCCGAAACCCCTGAACCAAATCCGATTCTGATATGCCGATACTGGGATCCATCGTAAAACGAGCCATTGAGCTTCGAAGCAAGATGCCTGCCATATTCAGCACCAAAGATGCCGCCATCACCCAGAAAAAGGAGTTGAAAAAGCTGCTGCGCAGGTCTGCCAACACCGCTTTTGGGGAACATTACGACTTTCACGACATCCTGGTGAATGGCGACCCGGTTGCTGAGTTCCAATCCAGGGTACCGATGCACGACTACAATGCCATTTTCAGGGATTGGTGGTACCGCAGCCTGAACGGGGAGCCATTTGTCTGCTGGCCCGGCAAGGTCCGTTACTTTGCCCTCAGCTCCGGTACATCTGAGGCTTCCAGCAAGCATATACCCATCACCGGCGACATGCTGCGTGCCATCAAGAAGACCAGTACCAAGCAGATCTTCAGCCTTGCCCGCTTCGGTTTTCCCAAATCTTTCTACGAAAAGGGAATACTTATGCTGGGGGGCAGCACCCACCTGAATTACAACGGGACCTATTACGAAGGAGACCTTTCGGGGATCACCACCAAGAACATCCCTTTCTGGTTCCAGCATTTCTATAAGCCGGGCAAGCGAATTTCCAAGGAGCGGGACTGGCCTACGAAACTGAATGAGATCGTGAAGAAGGCGCCGGACTGGGACATTGGCGTGATCGTCGGGGTACCTGCCTGGTGGCAGATCCTGCTGGAAAAAATCATCGGAGAATACCAGCTGAACAACATACACGACATCTGGCCCAACCTGTCCATTTTTGTCCACGGCGGGGTGTCATTCACCCCATACATAAAGGGGTTTGAAAAGCTGCTGGGCAAGCCGCTAACTTATATTGAAACCTATTTGGCGTCGGAAGGATTCGTGGCCTTCCAAAGCCGTCCAAATACCAACGGCATGCAGTTGTCGCTTGACAACGGATTGTTTTTTGAGTTCGTGCCATTCAACCCCGACAACTTTGACATGGAGGGCAACCTGAAGCCCGGTGCCAGGGCACTGACCATTCCTGAGGTCGAGGAAGGCCGGGAATATGCCCTCCTGCTCAGCAGTTGTGCCGGTGCCTGGCGTTACCTGATCGGGGACACGGTAAAGTTTGTAAACAAGGAACTGAATGAAATTGTGATCACCGGACGCACAAAGCATTTCCTGAACTTTTGCGGAGAGCATTTGTCACAGGAAAACATGAACATGGCCATCAAGATGGCAGAGGACCAGCTCAACATTGAGGTGCGGGAGTTTACGGTGGCCGGCATCAAACACCAAAGCATGTTTGCACACAAGTGGTTCGTGGGCACCGACAGCGAGGTGGATCCAAGGGTGTTGCGGGAAATGATCGACGAAAACCTAAAGGTGCTGAACGACGACTACCGGGTAGAACGCATCGCAGCCATTAAGG
>SLSG01000039.1 GCA_007130545.1 Bacteroidales bacterium
CTGCCCTACGCACAGCCGGAGGATGGGGATCCGTTCAGGGTGGTGCTTGGCGACTTTGTAACCACCGAAGAGGGTACCGGGATCGTCCACATCGCCCCCAGTTTCGGGGCCGATGACTTCAAGGTAGGGCGGGAATACGGACTCGGCGCACTGACCATGGTTGACAAGCAGGGTCGCTTCGTGGAGGAAATGGGCGAGTTCGCCGGCCGCTATGTCAAGCCGGACTACATCCCGGAAGGCGGTCCGTCTGAGGAAAGGCCCACCGATGTCGACATCATCATCAAGCTGAAGAACGGGAACCGTTGCTTCCGCGCCGAAAAGTACGAACACTCCTACCCCCATTGCTGGCGAACAGACAAGCCCATATTGTACTACCCGCTCGATTCATGGTTCATCCGCTCCACGGCCCTGAAAGACCGCATGATTGAATTGAACCAAACCATCCAATGGAAACCCGAAAGCACCGGGACCGGGCGCTTCGGCAACTGGCTGGAGAATTTGCAGGACTGGAACCTCAGCCGCTCCCGCTACTGGGGGGTGCCGCTTCCCATCTGGGCGACCGAAGACCAGGAGGAGCGCATCTGCATCGGCTCCCTGGAGCAACTGAAGGCCGAGGTCGACAAAGCGGTGGCAGCCGGATTCATGCCGTCCAACCCGCTAAAAGATTTTGACCCGTCGGATATGTCTGAGAAAAATTACGGCATCTTCGACATGCACCGTCCCTTCGTGGATGAGGTCGTGCTGGTCTCCCCCTCAGGCAAAAAGATGCTGCGGGAAAAAGACCTGATAGACGTCTGGTTCGACAGCGGGGCCATGCCCTACGCACAGTTCCACTACCCCTTTGAGAACAGGGAGCTGTTTGAGGAGAATTTCCCGGCCGACTTTATTGCGGAAGGGGTGGACCAGACCCGTGGATGGTTTTTCACCCTGCATGCCATTGCCGTGATGCTTTTCGACTCGGTCTCCTTTAAAACCGTGGTGTCGAACGGACTGGTCCTGGACAAGTCAGGCAACAAGATGTCAAAGCGCCTGGGCAATGCGGCGGATCCGTTCGCGACAATTGAGAAATACGGCCCGGACGCCACCCGCTGGTACCTGATCACCAATGCCCAGCCGTGGGACAACCTGAAGTTCGACATCGACGGGGTGGCCGAGGTGCAGCGGAAGTTCTTTGGCACCCTTTACAATACTTACGCCTTCTTTGCCTTGTATGCCAATATCGACGGGTTCCGCTACCAGGAAGATGAGGTTCCCCTCGAGAACCGGCCGGAAATTGACCGCTGGATCCTTTCGGAGCTTAATACCCTGATCAAAAAGGTGGACGACTGTTACTTTGACTTTGAACCCACCCGGGCGGGCAGGCTGATACAGGAGTTTGTGGATGAACACCTGAGCAACTGGTACGTAAGGCTTTGCCGTCGCAGGTTCTGGAAAGGAGACTATACCGAAGACAAGGTGTCGGCTTACCAGACCCTTTACCGTTGCCTGGAAACGCTCTCCATGCTGTCTGCCCCGATCGCCCCTTTCTTCAGCGAGCGCCTATATACCGACCTGAACCGGGTCAGCGGGCGCAACCCCGCCATGTCGGTCCACCTGACCGATTTCCCGGAATCAGATGAACATTCTGTCGATCCCGGACTGGAAGAAAGGATGCAGCTGGCACAACGGATCTCTTCCATGGTGCTCGCCCTTCGCAAGAAAGTGAACATCCGCGTGCGCCAGCCCCTGCAAAAGATCATGGTTCCCGTGCTAAACGAGACCTTCCGCGAAAGATTACAAGGCGTGAAGCAATTGATTCTTTCAGAAGTGAACGTCAAGGAGCTGGAATACCTGGATGACACCTCCGGGGTCCTGGTTAAAAAGATCAAGCCCAACTTCAAGGCCCTGGGTCCGCGTTACGGAAAGCTGATGAAGCAGATTGCTTCCGCCATACAGGCTTTCACTGCCGATGACATTGCCCGCATTGAGCAAGACGGGAAATACCTGCTGAACATCGCAGGGGAGGAAGTGGAGGTCCTGATCAGCGATGTGGACATCCTCTCAGAAGACATCCCCGGATGGCTGGTGGCCAATGAGGGCAACCTGACCGTGGCCCTGGACGTGACCATGACCCGGGAGCTCAGGGAGGAAGGAATTGCCAGGGAATTGATAAACAGAATACAGAACCTTCGAAAGGAAAAAGGCTTCGAAGTGACTGACAAAATAGAGATCGTCGTGGAAGCCCATGAGGAAATATCTCAGGCCATTCTGAACAATAATGATTATATTTGCTCGGAAACTCTGGCAAGGAAACTGAGTTATCAGGAAAGCATTCAGGATGGCGGTAAAACCCCGGTAGATTTGGCCGACGACATTCAAACTTTTGTCCTAATCAACAAAGCAAATATAAACTAAGCAATAAAACCCCGAGTGTATGGAAACCAAACGCGAAAAAACCAGGTTTTCTGATGAGGAACTTAAGGAGTTCAGGGAGATCATCATGAAAAAGTTGGAGGAAGCCCGGGAAGGCTTAAAGCTGCTTACAGAGGCCTATACCACGCAGAATGAGAATGACACCAACGATACATCCCCATCATTTAAGATTCTTGAGGAGGGTTCGCAGGTGTTGTCAAAAGAGGAGAACGGACAGCTTGCTGCCCGGCAGCAGAAGTTTATCCGGGACCTGGAAAATGCGCTCATCCGTATAGAGAACAAAACTTACGGGGTATGCCGCGTTACCGGCAAGCTGATATCCAAGGAACGCCTCAGGAGCGTCCCCCATGCCACCCTTAGCATCGAAGCCAAGCTGAACCAAAACAAGTAATTCTCAAGACTGTTTTGAAAAAAAAGCATATTCCGTGGGTAGTCATCCTGGCGGTACTGCTGGCAGATCAGGTGCTGAAAGTCCTTGTGAAGACCAATATGAC
>SLSG01000012.1 GCA_007130545.1 Bacteroidales bacterium
CTTTTTCCTGATTCCCGGGGTCGGGGCCCAGGGCGGGGACCTTTCAGAGGTTTCGCGGATCGCAATGAACCAGGATTGCGGCATCCTGGTAAACCTCTCGCGCAATATCATTTATGCTTCCGGGGAACGGGACTTTGACCAGGGGGCAAGGCTGGCTGCCGCTAAGGTGCAAGAAAAAATGGAGACTTTGCTGCGTGTGAAGCAAATTATCTAAACATTTCCGACAATTACTTTTTCAGAGAAGATCTGGCCCTCACGGGTCACACGTATAATGTAAATACCGGGCCGGACCTGCAGGCTGGTCTGGTAGGACCCCTGCGGAATGGGGTCGCTGCCGGTGACCGCTGCCCCGGTTGCGGAAAACACCTGCATCTGGGTTGATTCGTGCCAGGGATTGACAATGTGCAGTTGCCCGTTGGCGTGGTATACTTTTGGCTGAAGCTCTTCAGCAAAATGGGTGTTGGTGGTCATTTCCTCCCCAAACTGCAGCAGGAAGCGCCCGGGGGCATCTCCTCCAAGGGCGGTGAAGGTATAGGATGGGTCACGGGTCAGGTTGTGGCTTTCCCCGCTTTCAAGGTCCACCAGAAATACCTCCTCGTCAAACCACAACATGCCCTCTGCATGGATGGTGTAGGTGGCGTCAGCGCCCGGGTGGAAACTGACTGGAATCCGCGTGTGATTGGTCCATTCGTCCAGGAAGCTGATGCTATAGGGGGTGTCGTTTTTCTCGGTAAACAGGGCCGGGGCTTCGGGGTAAACGGAGAATAATTTTTCCGAGCCACCCTGGCTGCTGAGGTGCCCGAATTCAATGACCATCTCGTCCCCGTAATGGTTGGCATCTCCCTCAACGGCCAGCCTCAGGATCCGGACCGGACCATCGTCTGACGGCTGTGTGTGATGTACCCGGGCCTCATTGCCTACGGTGAGGGTTTCCCCATCTGCTTCCGCCCTGACCCAGAAAGCTTGCATGGGTCGTATAAACCTGGAAGCCCCGATCGTCCCTGTCTGGGAGGCTGACATACTGTTATAGGCACCGTAGTTGCCAAGTTCAGGATTCCAGACCCAGTAGCTGTACCCGCTGGCCGGACCTCCTGAGGTCTTGAGGTTGTTGCGGCCAGTCCATCCGGATGTGGCATTCCAGTCAATGGCCGAAGGGTAGGGGTTGCCTGCGAGGTTTAAACCCTGGTTGCCTGATGATGCTTTGTTTGACAGACTTAGAATTACCTCCCCGCTTTGCAGATTGCCTGAAAATGTTTTGATGGGTTCGCTGTCCTTGTCAAAGGAAGAGGCAGCCAAATAGCCTTTGCCGGGAAGGAAGGCACTGCTACCATTGTTGGCTTCCTGCCAGGCCGGGAGGTCTGTTGGGTCATCCGGTGAGACCCAGGCCTGTCCGGGCTCATGCCATCCAAAGATGGCCCCGCCCGTGAAATCCTCACTGATCGCCTGTCCGCTTACCGGAGCGGCCAGCATATGGGAGGAGCCGGACGGACCTCCGAAATAATATTCGACTTCTGCCTTTACGCTGCCGGAACCATGGATCAGGGAGCCACTTCCCCGCTCGTCACTGTGGATCCGGATGGGGGCAATCGTCGCACCGGCCAGGATGTTTCCGGTGGTAAGCCGGCCAAGCGGAAAGACGGTTATCGGAGGGTTTTCGGAGGTGTGTCCGGCAAGATCAAGTTCAGGAGCAGTAAGCGCCCCTTCGCTGTAAATAAGAATGTGCCCCTCTCCCTCAAGTGATATTGGTGTTTGTGAAGTGGCCCGGGCAATGATGTGCACGCGGCTGGAGCTTTCCGGCAATGCCGGAGGGGATACTTTCTGGTGTTTGTCAAGCGACCAGTTGTTCAGGTCGTTCCAGTCACCATCTGCCAGGAAATAATAATCCCCAGGTTCTTCCGGCTGGGCAATTCCAAGTCTTTCGGCCAGGGCCTGTATCGCAGCGGCTGCATTCAGCCTGCCGGTCCCCAACTTGCCTGTAAATTCCGGATTCATGGAGTAATGGTCGTCTGCCGTGGCCTTGATGATCCATATCACTTCGTCGGCGGTCAGCTGGCCCGGCGCCATGGAGACCATCAATGCAGCCACGCCAGCTACATGCGGGCTTGCCATCGAGGTTCCGGAACTGCTGCCATAACCATTGGTCCCGATTGTACTGACAATGTGCACCCCCGGTGCCGAAATGTCCACCCAGTCGCCATAGGTGGAATTCAGGGCCTTCACATCCATGCTGTTGGTGGAGGCCACTGCAATGGTTCCGCTGTAACGGGCCGGGTAAATCTCTTCATCTTTTCCGCGGTTCCCGGCCGCAAAAATCGTAATGCCTCCATCAAGGACATCCCCACCTCCGTACGTGTTGAAATAATCGATGGCATCCAGGGCAATCTGGTCGTATACCCCGGGTGAGGCGTAGCTCCAGGAATTCTGGGAGATCGCCGCCCCGTTGTCAGCGGCAAATACGGGGGCTAGGTGGAAACCACCGGTGCGGTTGTCACCGAAGACCTGGCAGTTCATGATCCTTACGCCGTCTCCGTTGCCACTTCCTCCTGCGATACCGGAAACTCCGATGCCGTTGTTGGTCACAGCGGCCACGGTGCCTGCCACGTGGGTGGCGTGGTTGCCCGGGAAGATTTCATGGGTCTCGTTTGCAAAGTTGTAACCAAAGCGGCCCTGCCCGTCCTGCCACATATTGGCTTGGAGATCCGGATGATCGGTATGGATTCCCCCGTCAACGATGGCGACGATTACGGCGGGGTTCCCCTTTTCGTAAGACCAGGCCTGGATAAGTCCGATGTCCACCCCGGGTGTTCCGCCATTCTGCCCGAAGTTGTAAAAACTCCACTGGTCGGCCAGCCTCGGGTCGTTGTTCACATCCCCCAGTGCATTGGTTTTTTCCCAGCCATGCA
>SLSG01000303.1 GCA_007130545.1 Bacteroidales bacterium
CCAAGGCCCTGGTCCAAAGAGATGAAGTACTTCACGCCGGTCACCCGCATCGACGATGCGTTCGGGGACCGCAACCTGGTATGCACCTGCGAACCCATGGAAAGTTATATGCAGGACTAGTACCCAAGGGCGCAAAAAAAAGCCGCTCCTGAACGGGGCGGCTTTTTTTATATCCTTGCGGCTTTTTTTATATCCTGGCCAGGGTTCTTTGTGGCCAGAGGTTATTTCTTGTGGTACAAAAAACGCTTGATCTTCTTGGTGGGCGTCTTCTCAAATGGCTCGGGCTGTTCCTCGATCAGCGTCAGGCGGGAAAACCGGTTCAGCCGGGCATTGACCCTTTGCTGGATCTCCTGCAGACGCAGTTTTACTTTATCCTGGGCCTGGTCATACATAGTGGATGCGGATTCCCTCAGGTCCTGGTAACGCTCCCCGGCAGTCTCCCTGAAGTTCTGATAGCTCTCGCCGGCAGACTTTCTCAGCTCATGGTAGCGCTGGTCTATCTCCTCGTAGTTCAGGTGCACCTTGGCTACCAGCTTGCCCTTTAATTCATAGACAAGGGATTCCAGCACATGGCGCTCGCTGTTGATTACGGCCTCAATGTCTTCCGGGTAAATGTTTTCGCCGGTCGGACTAATAATAATGTTTTTCAAGCGGCCGCGGATGTACAGATAACCATCGGCATCCATCGAGCCCAGGTCGCCGGTCTTGAACCAACCATCTTCGGTGAACACGCCTTTTGTAACTTGTTCTTCCTTATAATACCCTTGCATGATGTTGGGACCCCGCGCAAGGATCTCCCCCTCACCGGTTTCCGGGTCGGGATTGTCAATTTTAATCTCCTGACCGGGCAGGTTGAAGCCGGTGGACTGGAACTTTGTAATTTTTGGGCTGCAGCCTGCCAGCAAGGGAGAGGTCTCGGTCAGGCCATAACCAATGGCGTATGGGAAGCCTGCATCCCTTAGAAAGCGCTCGGCCTCTGCGTTGAGCTTGGCCCCGCCAATGCCAAAAAAGTGAAGCTTGCCGCCAAAGGCCTTGTAGATCTTTTTTCCGGCAAGTTTATGGAAGAATTTCTGAGCGGTCCGGTTCTTGCCCAGAAAGCGCATGACAGGGCTGCCAGTGAGCTTGGGCTTGACCCGGTTTTGGTAGACTTTTTCGATGATCAGCGGCACGGTCAGCATCATGGTCGGCTTCACGGCCTCCATGGCCGGCAGCAGTACGGCCGGCGTCGGCAGCTTGTCAAGGTAATGTACCGAAGCACCCATCATAAAGGGAATGATAAAACCAATGGTGCATTCATAGGTATGGGGAAGCGGGAGGACCGATAACAGGCGGTCTGACTGGTCCACTGGCTGTATCCCCAGGGTGTTGACGGCATTTGACAAAATGTTCCTGTGGGTCAGCATCACCCCCTTGGGCTTTCCGGTGGTTCCGGAAGTATACAAAATGGCTGCCAGGTCTTCTTCGGCGGGCACGGGCAGGGCTTCCCCGGCCACGATTCCGGCAACTTCCTCTTTCTTTTCAATGCTGCCATTCAGTTCCAGGCTTCCCAGGCTGATGTGGCTGAGGTCATCCGCCAGAATGGCGGCCTTCAGGCTCTTTGGCAATGCCTGGTGCAGCTTACCGGACTGCTTCACAGACACAATAATCACCTTGGATTCGCTGTGGGAAAGGATGTTCTCAATCTCGGGCCCGGAAAAATCCACCAGTATCGGCACCACCACGGCACCCATGCCCGTAATCGCCAGGTAGGAAACACCCCAGTTCGGCATGTTCTGGCTTAACAGAGCCACCCTGTCCCCTTTTCTGACACCCAGGGCAAACAGCTTCTCACTGAGCGCATCGGCATGTGACTTTACATCCGCATAGGTTAAAGGCTCCCCGCCCACAAAAGACAGGGCCGGCAAGCCCGAATACATTCGCGCACTATTCTCAAGCAGTCTGCGAAAATTCAATTCTTTGATAATACTCATACAATCAGCTTATACTGCAAAGGTAGTGATTATTAGCGCCTAAAAGTCACAAAAAAATATAAACGCATGTATAATTTATTCGAATCCGGGGAACCAGATAAAATGGAGAGGGCTCACCCCCTGGACAGCAAGGTGTCGAAATAGGAAATGGTTTTTTTCAGGCCTTCCTCAAGCTGGATGCCAGCCTCCCAGTCGATCAGCCGCCTGGCATAGGAGGTGTCGGGCTGGCGCTGTGCAGGATCATTCCCGGGAAGCGGCAGGTAGGTGAGTCCCGATGAGGAGCCGGTCAGTTCAATCACCTTCCTGGCCAGGTCGATGATTGTGAATTCATTTTCATTGCCCAGGTTCATCGGACCCGTAATGTCGTCGTCGGTCTGCATAAAACGGACCATGCCCTCTACCAGGTCATCTACATATTGAAAACTCCTGGTCTGGCTGCCGTCTCCGTATATGGTAATGTCCTTGTTCCGAAGCGCCTGCACAATAAAGTTCGACACCACCCGGCCATCGTCGGGCTGCATGCGGGGTCCGTAAGTGTTGAATATGCGGACGATTTTGATGAGCACGCCGTTCTGGTTGTGGTAATCCATGAACAGGGTTTCCGCACAGCGTTTCCCTTCATCATAGCAAGACCTGATCCCCACCGGGTTCACATTGCCCCAATAGTCTTCCCTCTGCGGGTGGACAATGGGATCTCCGTAAACCTCGCTGGTGGAGGCCTGCAGGATCCGGGCACGGATGCGCTTGGCCAAACCGAGCATGTTGATGGCCCCCATCACAGATGTTTTGATGGTCTTGATCGGGTTGTACTGGTAATATACGGGGGAAGCCGGACAGGCCAGATTGTATATCTCGTCCGCCTCCAGAAAGATCTCCCTGGTAATATCGTGACGGATCATTTCAAAATACGGATGGTCCAGCAGGTGGATTACATTGCTCTTCGAGCCTGTAAAGAAATTGTCCAGGCAGATGACCTCATGGCCCTCTTTAAGCAATCGCTCACATAGATGCGACCCGATAAACCCGGCGCCGCCGGTTACCAGTATCCTCTTTTTCCTTATGCGCTCTGTTTCTTCCAATGGTTTATCTCCTTCCTACACCATAGTAAACGAACCCATTCTCCCTGGCGTCTGCCGGATCGAAAATATTTCTTCCGTCAAACAGCACCTTCTGGTTCATCAGCCTTTCCAGCACCTTGTAATTGGGAATCCGGAACTCATTCCATTCCGTTACCAGGGCAAGTCCGTCTACCCCGATTACTGCCTCATACATATCCCCGGCATATTGAATACGGTCTGCCAGATAATGGACCTTTGCCTCGTTCATCGCGACCGGGTCATAGGCGACCACGCTGGCGCCGGCTTTCAGCAGGTCATCAACCAGCACCAGGGACGGTGCCTCACGCATATCGTCCGTTCCGGGCTTGAAGGAAAGGCCCCATAAGGCGAACTTCTTCCCGGCAATATCCCCCCCAAAGTGGTCAAGGATCTTTTTTGTTACCACGTGTTTCTGGTCGTTGTTCACCTTTTCCACGGCATCCAGCAACCGCAGGTCATAACCGAAATCCCGGGCGGTCCTGATCAGGGCCTTCACGTCCTTGGGAAAGCAGGACCCGCCGTATCCGATGCCGGGATAAATAAATTTGTTTCCGATGCGCGGATCGCTCCCTATCCCACGGCGCACATGGTTGATGTCTGCCCCCACAATCTCACACAGGTTGGCGATGTCGTTGATGAAGCTGATCTTGGTCGCCAGCATGGCATTGGCGGCATACTTGGTCATTTCCGAGGAAGTGATGTCCATAAAAATCAAGGGATGGCCATTCAGCAAAAAGGGTTTGTAAAGGCGTTCCAGCACTTTTTCAGCCCTTTCTGATTCCACCCCGACCACAATCCGGTCGGGCTTCATGAAATCATCCACGGCATTCCCCTCCTTCAGGAATTCCGGGTTTGACGCCACATCGAAAACCACATCAGACCCCCGCTTGTCCAGTTCCCCCTGTATGGCCTGCTTCACCTTTTTCGCAGTGCCGACAGGCACAGTGCTCTTGGTGACCACCACGGCATAATGGTTCAGGGATTTTCCGATTTCCCCGGCTACACCGATGACATAGTTCAGGTCTGCGCTGCCGTCCTCTCCCGGCGGCGTCCCGACGGCAATGAAGATCACATCGCAGCCCTCTATCACCTCCCCGATGCGGGTGGTAAAATACAGGCGCTCCTTCTCCACATTGCGCTCCACGATCTCGTCCAGTCCAGGTTCATAGATCGGCAAAACGCCCTTATTCAGGTTATCAATTTTTTCCTGGTCAATATCCACACAGTATACCATGGCGCCAGTCTCTGCCAGGCAGGTGCCCGTCACCAGGCCAACGTACCCGGTCCCTACTACCAATACCTTCATTGAAGAAAATTTTAACAAAACAACATCCGGCCTGATGCCATATGGCCAGTTGATTAAACGTCAAATGAATATTCCACTCTACAACAACGAATAGGAAACGGCCAGTCCGACTGTAACCACAGAGGCCATCACCATCAGCTTGATCAGGATGTTCAGGCTGGGCCCGGAGGTGTCCTTGAACGGGTCGCCCACGGTGTCTCCCACGACGGCTGCTTTGTGGTTCTCGGAACCTTTGCCGCCGTAGTTACCCTCTTCGATGTACTTCTTGGCATTGTCCCATGCCCCGCCGGCATTGGCCATGAAGATCGCCATGGCAAAGCCCGAAGAGATGGTACCCACCAGCAGTCCGGTAACCCCTGCGACCCCGAAGATCAGTCCGACAACAACCGGGATGAACAACGCGATCAGGGAGGGCACCATCATTTCCCGCTGGGCCCCCTTTGTGGAAATGGCCACACAGCGTGCATAATCAGGCTCTGTCTTGCCTTCCATGATGCCGGGTATTTCCCGGAACTGCCGGCGCACCTCGTCGACCATTTTCTGTGCCGCACGCCCCACCGCATTCATGGTCATGCCGCTGAACAGGAAAACCGAAAGCACCCCGATGAAGATTCCCACAATCACCAGCGGGTTCATCAGGTGGATATCATAATGGTGTATGAAGTCAATGAACTGGGCATCCCTTGCAGCCACCGGCTCAATGCCGTTGATGATTGCATCGGGCATGTCCAGGAATTTGACGAACATAATCTTTACCTCCTCAAAATAGGCGGCCAGCAGGGCCAGCGCCGTCAATGCCGCACTGCCTATCGCAAACCCTTTGCCCGTGGCCGCCGTGGTATTGCCCAGGGCATCCAGCGCATCGGTACGCTTGCGCACCTCTTCCCCGAGGTGGCACATTTCTGCATTGCCCCCGGCATTGTCGGCAATGGGTCCGTAAGCATCTGTCGCCAGGGTGATTCCCAGTGTGGAAAGCATTCCCACCGCGGCAATGCCGATCCCGTATAGTCCCATGTTGAGTCCGGCCGAATCAAAAGTGAAACCTGCTGAAAAGGAATAGGCCAGGGTAATGGCCACGCATATGATTCCAAGGGGTATGGCTGCGGATATGAGTCCCGTGCCAATGCCGCTGATGATGATGGTGGCCGGACCCGTACTGGCAGATTCCGCAATTTTGCGCGTGGGACGGTAGGCTGATGCGGTGAAGTATTCGGTGGACTGTCCAATGGCGATACCGGCCAGCAGTCCGATTACGATAGAGCCCCATATCCCCAAATAGTTGGGCAGTCCGAGCAGGAAAAGGACTCCAAGAGAAAACACCACGATCAGTGCCGCGCTGGTATTCACCCCCACGCCCATGGACTTTAAAAGTTGCTTTTGGGTGGCACCTTCCCTGGTACGCACCATGAATACCCCGGCAATGGAAAGGAGTGTGCCGACTGCGGCAATCAGCATCGGGGCGATCACTGCATTGAACTGCATCTCCTCACCGAAACCGACGAAAGCCGCAGCTCCAAGCAGGGCTGTGGCCAGGATGGACCCGGCAAAAGACTCAAAGAGGTCAGCGCCCATGCCGGCCACATCCCCGACATTGTCACCCACATTGTCTGCGATGGTGGCGGGGTTGCGCGGGTCATCCTCGGGGATGCCGGCCTCCACCTTTCCGACCAAATCGGCACCCACATCGGCTGCCTTGGTATAAATGCCGCCACCTACGCGGGCAAACAGCGCCTGGGTGGAGGCCCCCATGCCAAAGGTCAGCATCGTGGCCGTAATGGTCAGCAGCTTCATGCCCATTTCTGCTTCGGGGATAAATACATTCAGCACCAGAAACCATGCCGACACATCCAACAGGACCAGTCCCACGACGACCAGTCCCATGACGGCCCCTGACCGGAACGCCAAACGCAGTCCGCCATCCAGCGAAACCCGGCAGGCGTTGGCCACCCTGGCGGATGCATAGGTGGCAGCCTTCATCCCGAAAAAGCCGGCAAGGCCCGAGAAGGCGCCGCCCGTCAGAAATGCAAACGGCACCCAGGGGTTCTGCACCCCAAGTACATAGGCCATAAAGGCAAAGATCACCGTGATTACCGCAAACACAATGATCACTACTTTGTACTGCTGACGAAGGTAAGCTGCGGCGCCCCTGCGTACATGATTGGCAATTTTTTTCATCATGTCCGTACCTTCCTCATGGGCCATCATCTGCCTGAAGAAAAACCAGGCAAATCCGAGGGCCAAAACCGAGCTGAGCGGCACCAACCAAAAGAATACTGGCATAGTTCTTATTTGTTAAATATTTAAGCGAAAATAATATGAGGTCAAAATTAAAAATTATATCCAACCACAAAAAATAATTGCAGAATTAGATAAAAAAAACATCCCCCTGCAGACCACATGCCCTTCCTGGTCACTTCCATATTGAATTCTAATAAAATTGTCTTATTTTTGGGTTGTCGGACAATGAAGGGTGAATCGGAATGAAAAAAATTAAGCTGGAGATTTTAGGAATTTCATACAGCCAGTCCCAATCTGGTGCTTATGCGTTAATCCTGGGTGAGTCCGGGAAGAAACGTCGCCTTCCGATCATCATCGGCAGCTTTGAGGCACAAGCCATTGCCATCGAGCTGGAAAAGATGAAGCCCAGCCGGCCCCTGACCCACGACCTTTTCAAGAACTTTGCGAGCACATTCAACATCAACGTGACCGAGGTGGTCATCTATAAATTCAGCGAAGGCATCTTCTTTGCCCGGCTGGTGTGTTTTGACGGGATCAAGGAGGTGGAGATCGACTCCCGCACTTCAGATGCGGTTGCCATTGCCGTCAGGTTCCAATGCCCCATCTACACATATGAATCCATCCTGAAGGCAGCCGGCATCGTGCTTCAGGATGAGGAGACCGCTGCCAACCCCAAGGTAGTCGTAAAGGAACCAACCGAAAAGGATGCGTCCTATTCCAGCCTCACCCTCTCCGAGCTGGAAACCATGCTGATGGCTGCCATCGACGAGGAAGCCTACGAAAAGGCCTCCCGTATCCGCGACGAGATCAACAAGCGGAAAAAAAGCAAATAATTTCCTCCATCAAGCGCCCCGTTGGGAAAAAAATGCATAGGTTTGCATCCGGTCCGCAATGGCCGTGACCGATATTTTTGTGGTGTTAATGAAACCGGACCATCATGAAATCCCTTCCCCATTTTTTCCTTGTTGCAATATTGATCATCTGTCCGTTTGGGCTCACCTTATCGGGTGCAGGGGACGACTCACCCCAGGAGGCAACGGCACAGGAGGTCCGGCTTCAGGAGGAGGCCGATACGACCCTTCAGGAGGCTGACCAGGACGCCGGGGTCACGGAACTCACCCACGAGCCTGTGGAGGTCCTGTTCGATCAGGGATTTTCGTTAAGAAACCTTTTCAGGGGTTTGCTGGGGATGCTGTCATTGATCGCCATCGCCTGGGTGTTCAGCGCCAACCGCAAGGCGATTTCATGGAAGGTGGTGGGCATCGGACTCGCCATTCAACTGCTGTTGGCCTTCAGCATCCTGCAGGTCCCTCCCGTCCAGTATTTCTTCGAACTGGTGGGAAAGGTCTTCGTGGTAATCCTGGATTTCTCCAAAGCCGGTACAGAATTTTTATTTGCCGGTTTCCTTGACACCAGTACCTATGGCTTTATTTTTGCCTTCCAGGTGTTGCCGACCATCATCTTTTTTTCGGCCCTTACCAGCCTGCTCTTTTACCTGGGAATTATCCAGAAAGTGGTTTACGCACTGGCATGGCTGATGACCAAAGCCATGCGGCTATCCGGTGCCGAAAGTCTTTCCGTGGCGGGGAACATCTTTCTCGGACAAACCGAGTCGCCCCTGATGATCAAGGCCTACCTGGAGAAAATGACCCGATCGGAGATCCTGCTCGTGATGACCGGGGGCATGGCCACAATGGCCGGAGGGGTACTCGCAGCCTACATCAGCTTTTTGGGCGGGGACGACCCCGTGCAACGCCTTGTATTTGCCAAACATTTGCTGGCGGCATCCATCATGGCCGCACCCGGGGCCGTGGTGATCGCCAAGATACTGGTCCCGCAGACCCAGGAGATCGACAAATCCATGGATATCAGCAAGGACCGCATTGGAAGCAACGTGCTGGATGCCATCTCCAACGGCACGACCGAGGGACTTAAACTGGCCGCAAACGTGGCTGCCATGCTGTTGGTGTTCATTGCCTTCATCGCCATGTTCAATTTCATTGTCGGAAAGCTCGGGTTGTGGACCAACCTGAACCCCTGGATCGAACAGATCAGCGACGGGCAGTACTCGCAGCTGTCGCTGCAGTTCATACTGGGCTATGTCTTCGCCCCGGTCATGTGGTTGATAGGCATCAGCCTGCCCGACATCACGCTGGCCGGAAGGCTGTTGGGGGAAAAAGTGATCATGACCGAGTTCATCGGCTATGTGAGCCTTGCCGAGCTGAAGGAAGCCGGGGCGTTCTCCGACCCCAAATCGATCATCATGGCCACTTATATGCTTTGCGGGTTCGCCAATTTTGCCAGCATCGGCATACAGATAGGGGGCATCGGCTCCCTGGCCCCCGGCAAGCGGGTCCTGCTATCGCAATTCGGAATGCGGGCACTGCTCGGCGGCACAATGGCAGCCCTGATGAGTGCCACCATCGTCGGGATCATTCTGGGATAATTAAAGACTGCATGAAACAATACCTGGACCTTTTAGACCATGTGCTTGAGAAAGGCATCCGCAAGGAAGACCGCACCGGTACAGGCACCCTGAGTGTCTTCGGCCACCAGATGCGGTTCGACCTGCAGGAAGGCTTTCCCCTGCTCACCACCAAGAAACTGCACCTGCGGTCCATCATCCACGAACTGCTTTGGTTCCTGAAGGGGGATACCAATATTCGTTACCTGAATGAGCAAAAGGTGACCATCTGGGATGAGTGGGCAAACCCGGAGGGTGACCTGGGGCCAATATACGGGGCCCAGTGGAGGCGCTGGCAGGCGGGGGACCGGACCGTAGACCAGATTGTCGGTCTGATCGAACAGATTCGCACCAATCCTGACTCCCGCCGGCTGATTGTCAGCGCATGGAACGTCGGACAGATAGAGGAGATGGCGCTGCCACCCTGCCATGTATTGTTCCAGTTTTACGTGGCCGGCGGCAAACTTTCCTGCCAGCTCTACCAGCGAAGCGCAGACATCTTCCTCGGGGTCCCTTTCAATATCGCCTCCTACGCAATGCTGACCATGATGGTGGCCCAGGTATGCGACCTCCGGCCCGGGGATTTCATCCATACCTTCGGGGACGCCCACCTGTACCTGAACCATATCGAACAGGCAAAGCTCCAGGCAGGACGGGAACCACGTCCCCTTCCGACAATGCATATCAACCCGGAGGTAAAAGACATCCTGGGGTTCCGCTTTGAGGATTTCCGGCTGGAGGGATACGATCCCCATCCGCACATCAAGGCACCGATTGCGATTTGAGAAACAAATTTGCCTTGGGCCGAAAAATAAACTACCTTACACCAAATTCTGAAACATGAAGATCTACCTCATCGCTGCCGTGGCGAACAACAATGTTATTGGCAACAATAACCGCTTGATGTGGAAGCTTCCGGCTGACCTGAAGCATTTTAAGGACATGACCATGGGGCATACGCTGATCATGGGGCGCAAGACCTTTGAATCGATCGGGACGCCCTTGAAGGGCCGGACCACCATCGTGGTCACCCGGCAAAAGGGATACGATGCCAAAGGCTGTGGGGTCGCGCATTCGCTCAAGGAAGCCCTCAGCCTGGTAAAGGATGAAAAAGAGGTATTTGTGGCCGGAGGCGGGGAGATCTATGCACTGGCCATCAAGCTTCACCAGGCCAGGCGCATTTACCTGACCCGGATTTATGCAGAATTTGAAGGGGATACATTCTTCCCTGAAATCGACCAGAGCAGGTGGGAACTCATTGAACGAAACGACTGGGAGCCAGACGAAAAAAATCCCTACCCCTATTCGTTTCAGGTCTACAAAAGGAAAAGCAAATAAGGCCGGCTCAGGTCTTTTGCGGCTGTTTCCGGGCGGCAGGAAACAGTACATTGTTCAGGATCAGCCGGTAACCCGGGGAATTGGGGTATAGGTTCAGGTCGGTGGGGGGATCGCCCACAAAATGCTGATAGTCCTCCGGATCATGCCCGCCCATGAACGTAAATGTTCCGTTGCCCAGCGTGCCATGGATGTACCTGGCTTCGTTCTTCGCCCTGGTCTCCCCCAGTATCGTCACCGAAGGCTTTATGAAATCATAGCGAAAGGCGGTGGTCTGTCCCATGAACCCCCTGACCACGCTTTCATGGTTTTGGGTGAGCATGGTTGGCACGACATCCCATTTGGCGGAAAACTCGAAGAGCGTGAAAAAGTCCGTCCGCCTGTCCCGCCCCGATTTGGGAACATCGATGTTTGACTTTTCATAGATCGTCGGGTCGGTGATCACGGTAAAGTTCTGAAATGCAAATGTGCGGCTGAAGTCAAGCTTTTCCTGGGCTCCGGGTTCCACCGGGTCCCCGTCGTACACCTCATGCAGGATATCCACCCCCTCTGCCGCCAGGGCGACGTCGATGCTCTCCGGGGCAGAACACATCGCAAACATATATCCGCCGCCCGCCACAAAATCCCTGATCTTTTTGGCCACCGCGAGCTTCAGGTGGGAAACCTTGCTGTATCCGAGGCGCCGGGCCGTTTCCCGGGCCAGCCTGACATCCTCCTGGTACCAGTCGTGGTTGCGGTAGGCAAACCAGAACTTCCCGAACTGCCCGGTAAAGTCCTCATGGTGCAGGTGCAGCCAGTCGTAAAGGGGCAACACGCCCGACAACACCTCTTCGTCGTATACCACATCATAGGGTATCTCTGAATAAGTCAGGGCCAGGGTCACGGCATCATCCCAGGGAAGGCTGTTGGGCGGGGAGTACACG
>SLSG01000269.1 GCA_007130545.1 Bacteroidales bacterium
GATACCAGCACACCTGCCTCCACGGCAATGCTTTCCACCTTCCCCCTTGCGGTGGCCACGATCCGGTTCTCCATCTTCATGGATTCAAGGATCAGCAAAGTGTCTCCCTTGTTCACAATGTCTGCAGGTTTCACGCTGACCTTGATCACCTTTCCGTGCATGGGGGCCTTCACCACGCTGTTCTCTGACGACATGGGACTGTGACCAAGTCCGATCAGCTCCCTGTCATCGATCTTTTGTGCATATCTGACACGGCAGGTACAGGAACCTTTCTGAATCCACACCGAGTCATCCTGTGCGCAGGTATAGCGAAGCTGGTGCACCACGCCCGCCGCCTCAATGCTCATTTCCTGCCGCGACTTCTTCAACAGGTGGTAGTCCACCAGCTCGCCGGCCAGTTCCATCTGGAACCGTTCAGGATTCTTGAAAAACAGGTTTCGCTGCACAACCCGCTCGCTAATGAGCAGTTCTGGTGACATAAGCAGTCTCCAGTAGCCCAGCCTGCTCCACACAGCCTGTTTCCCTGCGCCATTTTCCCTGGAAGCAAAAAGAAAGGCAGCAATCATCAGTTCATCAAATTCTTCTTTTGGAGGCTGATGGCCCAGACCGTTTTCCACCAGGCGATCACATAAGCCCGTATCGGTCTCCCCGCGGGAAAATTCTTCCGAGCCCAGCAGTCCGTCTAAAAATGCCAGGTTGGTCTGTATCCCGTGAATGGAGTAGTTTCGCAGCCCGTCTCTTAGCTTTTGAATGGCCTCTGTGCGATTGGATCCGTGGCTGATCACCTTGCTGATCATCGGGTCAAAATCCATGCTCACCACTGAACCGGCTTCCATGGCCGTATCAATCCGCAGCCCATTGCTCCCGGGCTCCCGGTAATGAATGATCTTTCCCGGGGAGGGCAAAAAGTTACGGGCCGGATCTTCGGCATATACCCTTGCTTCAATGGCATGCCCGTTTTCCTCCAGGTCTTCCTGCCCGATCGATAGTGGCTTGCCCATCGCAATGTGCAGTTGTTCCCGGACGAGATCCACCCCCGTAATCATTTCGGTGACCGGGTGCTCAACCTGTATGCGGGTATTCATCTCGAGGAAATAAAAATCCTCGTCCTTCACCAAAAATTCCACAGTGCCGGCATTGGTATAGGAAATGCGCCTGGCGATGGTCCTGGCGGCCTCCATCAGCTTTTCACGCAAACCGTCAGAGATGCCCGGGGCAGGTGCCTCCTCGATGATCTTCTGGTACCTTCTCTGCAGGGAACAATCCCTTTCAAAAAGGCTGAGTACTTTTCCATGGTGGTCTGCCAGTACCTGCACCTCAATGTGTCTGGGGTTTTCCAGGTATTTTTCGATGTATACCTCGTCGTTCCTGAAATAGCTCAGGGCCTCCCGCTGCGTCGCCTCAAGCGTCTCTGCTAGCTCATCCTCCGCATATACGATACGCATCCCTTTTCCCCCACCTCCGCCGGCTGCCTTGACCAGGACCGGGAACCCAATTTGCACCGCTTTTAGTGCGAGTTCTTCCGGCCTGCCGGCAGCTCCTTCTATCACCGGGATACCGGCCTCTGCCACCAGGCGTCTGGCCTGGGCCTTATTGCCCATGAGTCGGATGGCCTCGTCCCCTGGTCCGATAAACACCAATCCCGCTTCCCTGACCGCTTTCGAGAACCCATCCGACTCTGAGAGGAATCCATAGCCCGGATGTATTGCATCGGCGCCCGAAGCCAGGGCCAGTTCAATGATCTGCGGACCATTCAGGTAAGTCTCTGAGAGGCCCTTGCCTGTCAGGCGGAGGCTTTGATCGGCCATGCCGGCATGGACAGCCTGTGTATCCGGAGCGGAGTAGATGGCCACGCTGGAAATTCCCATCTCCCTTAGCGTCCTGAAAATACGAACGGCAATCTCCCCCCTGTTGGCTACGAGTACCTTATCAATCTTTTTCATTTCATTTCATTCAATTTCATTCCCCTCCGGCCACTCCGGCCTGCGTTTCTCCTGGAAGGCCCGGATCCCTTCCCTTGCCTCGGGTCTCTCGCTGATCCGGGTGAGCAGATCGGAGGTAAAAGCCAACAGATCATCGGTGATGTCTGCCGAAGCGACCTTGGTTACAAGTGCCTTGCAAGCCTGCATGGCCAAGGGAGCATTGGCCGCCAATGCTCCCGCGAGTTCTGTCAGCAGTCTTTCCGCCATGGGATTGCCGCCGGAGGCATCCCCTGAACCCAGGGCCGGGACCAACAAGTCTGCCAGCCCCGCATCCTTTGCCTCTCCGGCGCTTATTCTGTCGCCCCGCAGCATCAGCTGGCGGGACCGGAATTCGCCGATCCGTTTCACGACAAACGGTGAGATGGTCGCCGGCACCAGTCCGAGTTTGACCTCTGAAAATGCGAAAAACGCATCTTCGGCTGCCACCACAAAATCCGAGCAGGCCACGAGGCCCATCGCCCCGCCCATGGCAAACCCATGCACATAGGCAATGACCGGCTTCGGGAAATAGTAGAGCGAATAAAACAGCTTCGACAAAAGATCCGCCGGCCTTTCAACCGCTTTGTTTGCATCCCTGGAAAGCATCCAGTTCAGGTCCCCTCCGGCACAAAATACCCTGCCCTTGCCCCTGAGGATCAACACCCTGACCCCTTCGTCATGGGCAAGGGCATCCAGGCAGGTCAGGATCTCTCCTGCCATTTGCCCGTTGATGGCATTCCGGGTCTCCTCCCTTGACAGCCAAAGTGTACAAACCCGGCCGCTCATTGTGGTTTCTATCGTGTCGAAAACGACCATCCGCAAGCAATTACATTCTGTATACCCCGCTGCGGGGTTCACCAAATTTCCTGTTCAATGAGATGGAAATGGCCATGGCCAGCACCTGTCGTGTCTGCATCGGTTCGA
>SLSG01000296.1 GCA_007130545.1 Bacteroidales bacterium
CCGGCAATGATTGCACCTGTTTTCAGGCATGCGGCAGGCAGAACGGCTGTTTTCAGGCGGATCATTTCCAGGTAGTCTGCCTCGCTGACATGCTCCATGGATTCAAAGTCCATGTCGTACTGCTGCCCTTCGCACACCTCGATGACGGTCTGGTTAAAGAGCTCCATGACCTTTCTGAGGTACTGGTCGGGGACCTCAAGCATATGGCTGTAAGCCAGCGCAAACATCACATCTCCTGACAGGATGGCCGCATTGGGTCCCCATTTGGCGTGCACGGTCGGCTGGCTGCGCCGCAGCGGCGCATTGTCCATGATGTCGTCATGCATCAGCGTGAAATTATGGAACAGCTCCAGTCCCAGGGCCGGAGAAACCGCCTTTTCAAGGTCCCCGCCAAAGAGCTGGCAACCCAGCAGGGTCATCACGGGCCGCATGCGCTTGCCTCCGTTCTTCAGGCAATAGGCCACCGGTTCGTATAGCCCGCCCGGCTGCCTGTCTAGTCCCATCCCGGCAATGTGTGCGGTTATCATTTCCTGTATATCGTGAAGGCTGTTGGACATTGGGTGTTGGGTGTTGGGTGTTGGGTATTGGCTGTTGGACATTGGGTGTTGGGTATTGGGTATTGGCTATTGGGTTGTTTCGGAAAGCACTTTCAGGAGGTATTCACCGTAGCCGCTTTTAAGCAGGGGCTGGGCGACTTTTTCCAGTTGGGCTGCGTCGATGAATCCCATGCGGTAGGCGACTTCTTCAATGCAACCGATTTTCAGTCCTTGCCGGTCTTCGATGACCTGGACGAACTGGGCGGCTTGTATGAGGGATTCGAAGGTGCCTGTGTCAAGCCAGGCCGTGCCCCGGCTCATGGGTGCTACCTTCAGCCGTCCCTGCTCCAGGTAATGACGGTTCACGTCGGTGATCTCGTATTCTCCGCGGGCACTCGGACGGATGTGTTTGGCCACCTCCACCACGCTGTTGTCGTAAAAGTACAATCCGGGAACGGCATGGTTCGACTTGGGCTTTTGTGGCTTTTCTTCAATGCTCAGGGCATTGAATTGCTCGTCAAACGCTACGACGCCATAACGGGAGGGATCCGACACATGGTAGGCAAACACGACACCCCCGTCGGGGTCGGTATGCGATTGCAGGGTCTCGATGAAACCGGTGCCGTAAAAAATATTGTCGCCCAATATCAGGGAGACCTTTTCCCTGGCGATAAATTCCTCCCCGATCACAAATGCCTGTGCCAGCCCGTTGGGCTCCTTCTGCACGGCATAGCTGAAATTGCATCCAAGCGGCTCTCCGTCACCCAAGAGGTGCACGAAATGGGGCAGGTCCTGGGGCGTGGATATGATCAGGATGTCACGGATTCCGGCCATCATCAGCACCGAAAGCGGGTAATAGATCATGGGTTTGTCATACACCGGCATGAGCTGCTTGCTCATGGCCAGGGTGATGGGGTACAATCTGGTGCCGGAACCTCCGGCCAAAATTATTCCGTGCATAGGAAAAAGGTGTAGTGGACCGCAGGTCCGTTTATGATAAAAATTGTCAACAACGGGATAGCAGTTGAAAACGATCTGTGTGTCCCTTTCGCAGGATTATCGCAAACTTACGGCTTTATGGCAAATTTCCCAAAAAGGATTTTTCCAAACGGTCCCCGGTAATGCGTTTGTGCAGGGAAAGCAGAATGGATGGCAGCAGAAACAGGTTGGAGAGCAGGGCCACGCTCAGCGTAAATGCGATCAGGTAACCCAGCGCCTGGGTGCCGCCGAAGGAGGAGAAGGTAAAGATGATGAACCCGAAGAACAAGACTACATAGGTGTAGATCATGCTGACCCCGCTTTCATTCAGGGCCGAAAGCACGGCATGCTTGATATTGTATTTTTTCAGCCGCAGCTCCTGGCGGAATTTGGCAAGGAAATGGATGGAGTTGTCTACCGATATTCCCAATGCAATGCTGAAAATGATGATGGTCGAGGGCTTGATCGGAATGCCCAGGTAGCCCATCATGGCTGCGGTGAGGATCTGCGGGAACAGGTTTGGGACCAGGGAGATGATCACCATTCTTGCCCGGCTGAACAACAGGGCCATCAACACCGAAATGATGGCGATGGCGAACAGCAGGCTGGTCAGCAGGTTTTTTACCAGGTACTCTGTCCCTTTCAGAAAGACCACGCTGGTACCGGTGATCGTGACCGTGTGGGTTTCCGGATCGAACAGGGAGTCGATCCCCGGACGAAGATCCTCCTGTATCCGCCGTATGTCCCGGGTCCCGATATTGGCCATCTGCACACTGATGCGGGTGGTCTGCATGCTGCTGTCGACCAGTGAGCGAAGCAGGGAATCATCCTCACCCATGTTCCTGGGGAGGTAGGACTGGATGAAGGTCCTGTCATGCCTGTGTGGCAGGTCGTACATTGTGGGATCACCGCGATAGAAAGCCTGGCGCACCATTTTCATGGCCTCGGCCACCGAGAGGGGCCTCGACAGCTCCGGGTAGGCGGCCATTTTCTCTTGCAGCCGGCTGATGGATTCAAGGGTGGCTGGACGCAGCACCCCGTTGGGGCGACCAGTCTCTATCATGACCTCAAATGGCATGATGCCCGAAATGTTCCGTTCGAAAAACAGCAGATCCTCATATACGGGATCCCGGTGGGGGATGTCGTCCACCACGCTGCCGGAGGTATGCAGTCGGGTCATGCCGAACAGTCCCGCAACGAGAAATACAATGGCTACGCCATACACCCTGGCGCGGTGAAAACTTACCACCCTGACCACCGCTTTCACCATGCCACGCATGCTATTGTTGTTCAGGTGCTTGATATGGCGGTATTTTGGGGGGTCCAGGTAGCTGTAAAATATGGGGATGAGCGTCAGGGTGAGTAGAAACACCGACAGGATGTTCAGGGCTGCCACGATTCCGAATTCCACCAGGATGCGGTTCCCGGTAATGATAAAGGTGGCAAAGCCTACCGCGGTGGTGGCATTGGTGAGCAGGGTGGCATTACCGACCCGCTGTACCACGCGGACCAGGCTTTTCACCTTGTTGCCGTGCGAGCGGTATTCATGGTGGTATTTGTTGAGCAGGAAGATGCAGTTCTCCACCCCGATGATGATGATCAGGGGCGGGATGATCCCTTTCAGGATCGTTATCTCGTATCCCAGCAGGCTGATCGTTCCCAGGGCCCAGATCACGCTGATCACCACGATAATCATCGGGAAAAAGACGGCCTTGAACGAGCGGAAAAAGAAAAACAATGCCAAAGATGCCACCAGCATGGCAAGCAGTACGAACAGCTTGAGCTCCGCATCCACCTTCTTCATGGTCTGCGTCCGGATGTAAGGGAGTCCGCTGAAATACAGCCGCACCCCGCTGTCTTCGGTAAAGCTGTTCCCGGCCTTTTGCAAGGCGCTGATCAGGTCAAGGCGCTCCGGGGTGTTCAGAATCTCACGGTCAAGGCTGACGGCGGTGAGCAGGGCCCCTGTCTCCGCGTTGTAAAGCAGTTTTTCGTAGAATGGCTGGGAAAAGGCTTTTTCAAACAGGCTGTCCAGGCTTTGCTGGCTGTCAGGAATGCCGTCGAACAAGGGGTGGAACTCCAGCCTTCGCAAGCTGTCATTTCGTTGCGGGATCGGCAGGCGGGTCAGGTTGACCACCCCGGTCACACCGGAGATGGATTCGATGTCGGCGGTGAATGCATGCCATTTGCTGAATCCCTCCAGCTTGAAAACCCGCTCATCCTCCAATCCGATAAAGACCGTATTGCCATCCTCCCCGAAGATCTCCCGGAATTTTTCGTAATCCTGAAAGGCCTCATCGTGTGAGGGCAGCATCTGCGCCAGCTCGTACGACAGCTTCACTTTGCCTGCCTGCCACCCCATCACTCCCGTCAGTAGGGCTACCACCAGAAGAATGGGCAAGCGGTAACGAAGAATAATGCGTACGATGACTTCCCACATGGGCAATAGGATCGGTTGGCTGATTTTTTGGAAGCTGCAAAGGTAGTTTATTTAGCTAAAAAAGCCGTACCTTTGCAGGTTCAATTTTTTTCACAGATGGGGGAAACCCGCAAGCATTTTACGGAAGAGCAACTGGAGGTTTTCGGGGCAAGGGTGCACAACCTGAAGAACCTGGACCTGGTCATACCACGTGAAAAACTCACGGTCATCACCGGCCTGAGCGGCAGCGGCAAGTCGTCCCTGGCTTTTGACACCATTTATGCCGAGGGACAAAGACGGTACGTGGAGACTTTCTCTGCTTATGCCAGGCAGTTTCTTGGTACCCTCGAAAGGCCGGATGTGGACAAGATTACCGGACTGAGTCCCGTGATCAGCATCGAACAAAAGTCCACCAGCCGCAATCCCCGCTCAACGGTCGGCACCATCACAGAGATTTATGACTTTTTAAGGCTGCTGTATGCCCGCATTGCCGATGCGCATTCATATGTTACCGGGGAAAAGATGGTAAGGTATACCGACAGCCAGATTCTGGACCTGATGCTGGAGCGCTTCGGGAACCAGACAGTACAGCTGCTGGCACCCCTGGTCAAAGGCCGCAAGGGCCACTACCGGGAGCTGTTCGAACAGGTGCGGAAACAGGGCTACCTGCGGGTCCGCATCGACGGTACGCTGAAGGAGTTGCGCCCCAATATGAAACTGGACCGTTACCGCATCCATGACATCGAAGTGCTGATCGACCGCGTGGTGGTCAATCCGGCAGGCCGCAGGCAGCTTGGTACATCCCTGCAAACGGCCATGAAGGTGGGCAAGGGCATGGTGATGGTGATCGATGAGGAAGGTGGGGAGGTGTTTCACTACAGCCGCAACCTGATGTGCCCCGTTTCCGGGATCGCCTATCCGGAGCCGGAACCCAATACCTTTTCCTTCAACTCCCCATATGGGGCCTGTCCGCATTGCAACGGACTCGGGACCGTAAGCGAGATGGATATCAGCAAGATTATTCCGAACCCGGACCTATCCATCAGGAAAGGGGGGATCGCCCCGCTGGCCAATACGAAAAACCCCTGGGTGCTGAAGCAGTTGGAGGCAATCGGACTCCGGCACGGCTTCGATCTGGACACCCCGGTGGGCGAGTGGAGCGAAGAAGCCATCAACACCCTCCTATACGGATCTGACGAAGTGTTCAAGGTCAAACATGAAAGCCTGGGCGTCACCGGCACCTATGCCCTGAATTTCGAAGGCATCATCAACTTTATATCCAACCAGTTCGAGGAAAGCACTTCCGGATCGGTAAGGCGGTGGGCCGGGGGCTTCATGCGCCAGAAACCATGTCCGGAATGCCACGGCAAGCGCCTGAAAAAAGAATCCCTTCACTTCCTGCTGGATGGGAAAAGCATCGCCGACCTGGCGGAAATGGATCTGCTCAGCCTGAAAACGGAAATGGATACGCTGCTGCCCCGCCTGGATGCCCGCAAGCGGCGCGTAGCCACGGAAGTGCTGCGCGAACTGAGCCTCAGGCTTGGATTTTTGCTGGGAGTCGGATTGGAATATTTGGCGCTGAACCGCCCGGCAAAAAGCTTGTCAGGGGGTGAGGGCCAGCGCATACGCCTGGCCACGCAGATCGGATCGCAGCTGACCGGTGTGCTGTACATCCTGGATGAACCGAGCATCGGACTGCATCAGCGGGACAACCACCGCCTGATCGAGTCCCTCAAGGAGCTGAGGGACATCGGAAACTCGGTCATCGTGGTGGAGCACGACCGGGACACCATCATGGCTGCGGACCATGTGATCGATATCGGTCCCGGTGCGGGCGTGAACGGCGGCAGGCTGGTGGCACAGGGAACCCCGCAGGAGATCATGACCTATCCGACAATCACAGCAGAATATCTCAGCGGGGAAAGAGACATCCCCGTGCCTGAAAAGCGGCGCCGGCCCAATGGATCATTCCTGCAACTGAAAGGGGCCAGCGGACACAACCTGAAGGAGGTGGATCTGGAGATTCCGCTGGGCTTGCTGATCTGTGTGACCGGCGTTTCGGGAAGCGGCAAATCGTCGCTGATCAACGAGACCCTTTACCCCATCCTGAGCAAGCACTTTTACCGCTCGGAGGCGCAGCCCCTGCCGTACGGGAGCATTGAGGGACTATCAAACATCGACAAGGTGATTGAGATCGACCAATCCCCGATTGGTCGCACACCCCGTTCGAATCCCGCCACCTATACGAAGGTGTTCGATGAAATCCGTAAGCTGTTCGCATTGCTTCCGGAGTCGCAGATCAGGGGGTACAAGCCGGGGCGCTTCTCGTTCAATGTGAAGGGCGGGCGTTGCGAAACCTGCCAGGGGGGAGGGGTAAAGGCCTTTGAGATGAATTTCCTGCCGGATGTTTACGTGCAATGCGAGACATGCCAGGGCAAGCGATACAACCGGGAAACCCTGGAGGTCCGCTACAAGGGGAAAAGCATCAATGATGTGCTGAACCTGAGTATCAGCCAGGCCATGGTGTTTTTTGAGCACATCCCGTCCATCCTGCAGAAGATCCGGACGCTGGGGGATGTCGGACTCGGATACATCACCCTGGGGCAGAGCAGTACAACCTTGTCGGGAGGCGAGGCACAGCGCGTGAAGCTGGCCGCCGAACTGTCCCGCCGGGATACCGGAAGGACCATCTATATCCTCGATGAGCCCACAACCGGACTCCACTTCGAAGATGTCCGCGTGCTCATGGAGGTACTGAACCGGCTGGTGGACCGAGGGAACACCGTGGTGGTCATCGAACACAACATGGATGTGATCAAGGTGGCCGACCATATCATCGACCTGGGTCCTGAAGGGGGAGACAGGGGAGGGGAGATTATCGGTGCCGGCAGTCCGGAGGAGGTCATCCGCCAAAACAAGGGATATACCGCCGGTTTTCTTAAGGAAGCACTCGGAGCGTAGCCGGGGAATCGTAGTCGGGGGGTTGACTCCGTCCGCACTTAGGACGGCAGCTCGAAACGCATGTCCCCGTCCGTTACCCAGCGGCCTTCAAGCAGGTCAAGCTCAAAAAATTCCAGCACCCCGTCGAGCAGAACGGCAATGATGCCCGGTTCCCATGGGATAATGGCTTCATAGCCTCCGGGCAGGCGCAGGACATGCTCATCCATGAACTCCCAAATGCCCTCCTCGTTCAGAAAGTATACCCCAAGCCGGTGGTCATCCACCACGGCAATCGTCATATTGCCCAGTGAGAAATAGTGGTCGATGCCCTCCGGGATGGCGAACACGGCGGTTTCATCGTGGACCCAGATGCCGGATTCGTCAAAATAGAAAAATTCGACATAACCGCTGAACTCCATTGCGATAAAACCCAGTTCCCAGGGCATTTTTACCGAAAGGAGCCGGTCGTAGGACCTGGGCAGCTCAAAGCGGAAGCGCTCATCAATCACCCAGTTGTTGTAGGCATCAAGGCGGTAAAACTGGATCTCCCGGCCGTCGATCACCCCGATGGTGCCGATGCCCATGGCCAACAGGCCCTCGTTCTTCTCCGGAATATTGAACTGGGATAGCTTGTCCAGCACCCAGCGGTGCTGCTCATCCAAAAAATACACATAGACCTTGCCATCCTGTGTCAGTCCGACCGTACCCATGCCGGGTGCCAGGATCCTGGATGCCACTGGATGCCCGGACTGCTCAATGTTCTGGTCCTTTGTGGTGGTGCGCCTGCAGGAAGGCATCAGCGATACTGCTGCGAAGAGGAGCAGATAGCCCGTGGCCCGGGCAATTTTCCCTTTGATCGTCCCGTCGGGAAGGAAATGTTTTGTCATAGTGAAACTAGAATATTGGTTTGTTAAACGGGCTTGCGGCTGACTGGCATGGTCATGCACCTGGCCCCGCCTCCTCCGCGCGGCAGCTCCGACCCGTCAATGGTAATGACGAAGCGCCCGTCGACCGGCTTTTCAACCCTCCCCTTCAGGATGTCGGAGGCTTTGTAGACCTCAAAGTCTGACTGGCTCAATGCTTCCAGGGTGTGCACATTGCGGGCATAACCAATCACCTTCCCTGGGCCCAGTGCAAAGAAGTTGGCCCCGCTGTGCCATTGCTCCCGCTCCTGCAGGCGTTGGTCACGGGATCCCCCGCAATATACCGGCTCCAGGTCCAGCCCCAGGTTCTTCAGTCCCTCGGGAAGGTTCTTGACTTCGCGCACGAACTTCACTTCCCCCCCCTCGGCATACATATGCACCGTGTGGTATTTGTTCATCTTCATGATCACCGGCTCGTAGATCATGCACACGTCGCGGTCGAGCAGCGTAAACACCATGTCAAGGTGGATGAAGGACTCCGGGGTGAGGGGGAGCTCCTGGACCAGGATGTGCTGTTTTTCGTTGAGGCCTTTCAGGTGGTTCAACATAAAATCAATGCCCTGCGAAGTCGTGCGCGACCCGATACCGCATACCAGGATGTCCTCCCTGGCTACCAGCACATCCCCGCCTTCCATGGCTACGTCTGACTCCGGCTTCTTGCCTGGGTTGGGATTGATGGTCCGGGAACTGAGCTGCGGATGGAAATCAAAGATGGCCTCCAGGATCAGGGTCTCCCTGAACCGTACGTTGGATGCCATGGAGCCGATGAATACGCTGTCATAGACCGAAACGCCTGCATCCCGCGTAAAGAAGAAGTTGTGCAGGGGTTTCAGCGAGAACCGGTCCTTGCTCAGAAAATTCGTCAGGGAGTTGTTGCGGACCCTGACCCCCTCTATCAGCGCTGCGGCCAGCGTTTTCTCATCCAGAGACGAGAGGTATTCATTTATACATACCGCCATCTCGTTCTTGCAGATGTTGCGGATCAGGCTGTCTTTCACCTTGTCGTTCTTCAGCACCTCCTCCAATAGTTCCTTGATCTCAAAGACCCTGCTGTAACTCTCCAGTATCCCCTTGAATTGGCTGTACTCCTTCTCTACCACGCTCAGGTTCAGGATGTCGCTGTAGAGCGCCCGTTCGGCATTTTCAGGGGTCATGTTCTCCACCTCCTGACCCGGGGAATGGACGATGACACCCTCCAGCTCCCCGATTTCTGAATAGATCCGTGTCGGCATTTTTTCCTGCATAATCCCTCCTGTCATTTAGGTTGCGGCCCGTCGTCAAGCAAAATTAACAAATTAATCGACAGGCCCGCCAATCGATAATTTGCTTAAACTTGCAGGAAAATTCAGCTGACGATGACGAACCCCATGAGCCCGAATCCGGAAGAGAACAATCCACTGATCGCCCCTTTCAATACCCCTTATGATACCCCTCCGTTCGACCAGATAAGGCATGAACACTATGTGCCTGCATTCCGGGCTGCCATAGAGGAAGGGCTGCGCGAGACCACGGTCATTGCTTCGGCGGAGGGAACACCCGGGTTTGCCAATACCATAGAGGCATTGGACCGTAGCGGGGAACTGCTTTCACGGGTCAGCGATGTGTTCTACAACCTGAACAATGCGGAAACGGATGCCCGCATGCAGGAGATTGCCCGTGAGGTGGCGCCATGGGTATCCGACTACCATAATGACATCCTGTTCAACAAGGCACTTTTTGAGCGGATCCGGACCGTTTATGCACAGCGTGACGCAATGACGCTGAGCCCCGAACAGCAGACCCTGCTGGAAAAAACCTATCGAAGTTTCGTGCGCAACGGGGCCCTGCTGGATGAGAAAGGCCAGGGGAGGCTCCGGGAAATCTCCAGGGAGCTCTCAGCCCTGTCCCTGAAATTTCATGACAATGTGCTGGCAGAGACGAATGCGTTTCTACTGCATGTCACCGATGAAAAAGACCTGGCCGGGCTGCCGGGAACGGCCATGGAAGCTGCAGCAGAGCTGGCGAGGGAGCGCGGGCTGGAAGGCTGGGCGTTCTCGCTGCATGCACCCAGCTTCGGACCTTTTATGGAATATGCCGACAATCGGGAACTGCGCCACCGGATGTATACTGCATACGCCATGCGCGCCAACCAAAACAATGCATACGACAACAAGGAGGTCCTGCAAAGGATCGCCAACCTGAGGCTGGAGCGGGCCAGGCTGCTAGGTTATGCGACTCATGCCGATTTCGTACTGGAGGAACGCATGGCAGGGAAGCCCGAAAGGGTGCATGCGCTGCTGGACCAGCTGCTGGTCGCGGCGCGTCCCACTGCGGAGGGGGAGCTGGAAGAGCTCAGGCAGCTGGCAGTGTCGATGGGGGCGGAAGGGGAGATCATGCCGTGGGACTGGGCCTGGTACTCCGAGAAGCTTCGCAGGCAGCGCTTTGAACTGGACGAGGAGGTCTTGCGCCCCTATTTTGAACTGGATGCCGTGAAGCAGGGTGTGTTTGAGCTGACCGGACGGCTGTGGGGCATGACTTATGTCCGCAACGAAAGGATCCCGGTCTACCACCAGGATGTGGAGGTTTACGAGGTGTATGATGCGGATGGCAACCTGCTCGCCATACTGTACCTGGACTTCTTTCCCCGGGAGGGGAAAAGCCCCGGTGCCTGGATGACCGAATTTCGCTCCCAGCAAAAAAGGGAGGGGAAGGACATTCGCCCCCAGGTATCGGTGGTTTGCAATTTCTCAAAACCCACTAAAAAGAGACCCTCTCTGCTTACTTTTCGTGAGATGAGCACTTTCCTTCATGAGTTCGGGCATGCGCTCCACGGCATGATGTCTGACGTGACCTATGCGGGATTGTCAGGTACCAGCGTGTACCGGGACTTTGTGGAACTGCCGTCGATGATCATGGAAAACTGGGCTCTGGAGCGGGAGTTCCTGGATCTGTTTGCAAGGCATTATGAAACCGGGGAGCGCATCCCGGATGAGCTGGTCAGAAAGATCATCGATGCCAGGAACTTCAATGCCGGATACGGCATTTTGAGGCAGCTGGGATTCGGACTTAATGACATGGCCTGGCATGGCATCACGGAGCCGGTCGGGGCTGACGTGCTCGATTTTGAGCGCCGGTCGATGCAGCCGGCAGCCCTGCTGCCTGTGGTGGACCATGTGATGGTAAGTACGGCTTTCGCCCACATCTTCGCCGGGGGGTATGCCGCCGGTTATTACAGCTATAAATGGTCGGAGGTACTGGATGCGGATGCCTTCCGGGTTTTCCGTGAAAATGGTATATTTGACAAGGCAACGGCTGCCTCATTCCGTGAGAATATCCTTTCCCGTGGCGGGTCGGAACACCCCATGACGCTTTATATGCGTTTCCGTGGAAAAGAACCTACGATCGACGCCCTGCTGGAGCGGGACGGACTGAAGCAGGGCCATTAGACATTAATTTGACAAGCCATATGAATGTGTTGGTATTGGGCAGTGGCGGCCGGGAGCATGCCATGGCCTGGAAGATTTC
>SLSG01000183.1 GCA_007130545.1 Bacteroidales bacterium
GCTTTGCCCACTTTTTCGAGCACCTGATGTTCGAAGGCAGCAAACACATTGACCGGGGGGAATTTGACCGGATCGTGGAAAGTTCCGGTGGCGCCCTGAATGCCTTTACCAGTTTCGACGTGACCAACTATTATGTTTTTCTGCCTTCCAACCAGCTGGAGCTCGGCCTTTGGCTGGAGTCGGAGCGGCTGCTGCATCCAAAGATTGACTCCATCGGTATTGCCACCCAAAAGAGCGTCGTCACGGAGGAGATGAAGCAGTCCCGCGACAACCAGCCCTACGGAAGATTGATCATTGAAACGGTCAGCAGGGCCTTTACCGAACACCCTTACCAGTCAGACGTACTGGGACAGGATGCACATATCAGGGCAGCCACAGATGAGGACATCAAGGCATTTCACGATATGTTCTATGTGCCGGACAACGCGGTGCTGGTCATTGCCGGTGACATCGACACCGAAGAGACCAGGGGCCTGGTGGAAAAATATTTCGGGGACATCCCCAGTGGAAGGTACGAGATCTACCGGCCGGATGTGGTGGAGCCGGTCAGGCGGCACGAAGTCAGGGACACCATATTCGACAACGTCCAGTTGCCGATGATCATACAGGCTTACCACATCCCTGCCCAGGGAACGGAGGATTTTTATGCACTGGAAATGCTTGGTGCATTGCTGTCACAGGGTCAGAGCAGCAGGTTGCACCGCAAGCTGGTTGTCGAAGAACAGACGGCCATGGTGGTGCAGGCAATTCCACTCGGACTGGAGGACCCGGGACTGAATATCATCCTTTCCCTGCCCAATATGGGCATCGACCCGAAGGAAGTGGAGATAGGCATCGATGCGGAGCTGGCCAATGTCCGCAACAACCTGATCTCCGAAACCGAACTGCAAAAACTGAAAAACCAGTTTGAAAGCCGCCTGGTAAACAGCAACACGACCATTGCCAGCAGGGCCACCAACCTGGCCAATTACCACACCCTGTTCGGGGATGCGGGGCGGATCAACACCGAGTTGGAAAGGTACCATGCTGTAAGCAGGGAAGACATCCGGCGCGTGGCCCGGGAATACCTCAGGGAAGACAACCGCGTGGTGCTGTATTTCATGCCCAAGGCCAATTAAGCATTATGACCATTCAAAAATCCAACCCCATGAAGAAGATATTTCTTTTCATTGCAATAAGCTGTTCACTGATTAACCTGGCCACTGCGCAAATCGACCGCAGCCAGCGCCCCCAGCCGGGTCCGGCTCCCGTCATCCAACTGGGAGAATTTGAAACCTTTACGCTCGACAACGGACTGCAGGTAATCCTTGTGGAAAACCACAAGGTCCCCATGGTCTCTTTTCAGCTTTCCCTGGATATCGATCCCATAATGGAAGGGGATGCCAAGGGCTATATCAGCCTCGGGGGTTCTCTGCTCCAGGAGGGAACCACCAGCCGGACCAAGCAGGAAATCGACGAGGCCATCGATTTTATCGGGGCCAACCTGTCCACGTTTTCCAGCGGAATGTTCGCCAGCTCCCTGGTCCGACACAAAGAAACCTTGCTGGAGCTGATGTCTGACATCCTGCTCAACCCCTCGTTCCCGGAACAGGAACTCGAAAGGCTCATCACCCAGCAAACAAGCAACCTGGCAACCGCCCGCAGCGATGCCGGCACAATGGCACGCAACGTGGGCACGGCCGCTGCATACGGCCCGGACCACCCCTATGGGGAGATCATGACCGAGGAAAGCCTGCGCAATGTCAATACCGACCTGATCCGTGAATACTACCATACCTATTTTCGGCCGAATGTAGCCTATATGGTCATTGTCGGGGCCATCACCAAACAAGATGCTGAAAGGGTCATGAACCAGTATTTCTCCCACTGGGAACCGGCTGAAGTACCTTCAAAGAGCTATCCGACACCAGCCCCACCCGCCGGAAGGCGCGTGGCGTTTGCTGACCGCACCGGTGCCGTACAGTCCGTCGTGAATGTAACCTACCCGGTGGTGCTGACCCCGGGCCATCCCGACGCCATCAAGGCCAGTGTGATGAACTTCATCCTTGGCGGCGGCGCCTTTTCCGGCAGGCTGCTGCAAAACCTGAGGGAGGATAAAGGCTATACCTACGGGGCCTATTCCAACCTTTCCACCGACCGTCTCGTGAGCCGTTTCACCGCCACTGCAGAAGTCAGGAACAGTGTAACCGACAGTACCGTGGTCGAGATCCTCGGGGAGATGGAGCGGCTGATCCATGAACCGGTCGATGAGGAATCGCTGGACCTTGTGAAAAATTACATGACCGGCAGCTTTGCCCGCTCCCTGGAAAGTCCGCGTACAATGGCAAACTTCGCACTGAACATTGCCCGCCACAACCTCCCGGAAGATTATTACGCCACCTACCTGGAAAAACTCAATGCCGTCACGGCACAGGATGTACAGCAAGTGGCTGCCAAATACCTGAAGCCGGAGAATGCCATCATTGTAGTGGCAGGGAACCGTGACGAGGTGGCCTCAAGTCTGGAACGTTTCAGCGCCACGGGGGAGGTCGAGTTCTTTGATGCCTTCGGAAGACCGGTTGTGGCCGGCGAAGTGGAAGTGGCGGCCGGCATGACCGCCGACATGGTGATCGAAGACTACATCCGGGCCATCGGTGGGCGCGAGAAACTCGCCGCGGTCAACGACCTGACAATGGAAATGTCGCTGAGCGTTATGGGACAGCAGGCCACGGTCAAGACCTACCAGAAGGAACCCGGACTGCTGCTTTCGGAAACCATCATGGGCGGCATGACCCTGTCGAAACAAATCTTTGACGGCGAAAAGATCGTGGTGACCTCCCCGATGGGCAAACAGGAATTTTCTGAAGGTCCCATGCTGAAACAAGCGCAAATGCAGGCC
>SLSG01000060.1 GCA_007130545.1 Bacteroidales bacterium
GGCGGGGGGATTCCAGGCTGTCGGTGGTGCCTGGCCTGAGGCCGGTCGGATTGTTGATGTCGATCCTTACGTCGAGCTGCTTGCTGGAAAGCGTACTGTCCAGCCTGAAGAAGATATACTCTCTGGAAAACTGGTGAAAGCCCTTGTCTCTCAGATTCCTGGTGATGCGCTCCCGCTCCCGTTGAAGCCGGTCTGCATCATGGCGCATTCCGGGCCTGAGCAAGGACCCGGTGGAATCCTGCATGACAAACTCCCGGAGACGAGGATCCGGGATGTTGTGAGAAATGTTGCGAATGCGGTAGGGGGTCCTGCCTTCCACCGTATAGGTCACAATGGCCCTCCTGCCGCGGAACGCCACCTCTTTTTCGATCCCGGCATTGAAATACCCCTTGCTGTGCATGAACAATTCAAACTGCCTGAGGGTGCTTTCCGCCAATACAGGGTCGTAAAGGACCGGGGGTTCCCCAATGGTGTTCTTCATCCAGTTTTTGATGCTGTTCTCTCTTCCCCGGTCGGCAAACTGGTATACGTTGAGGTGAAACCTGTAGAACCCCAGGATCCGCCTGTTTGGCTGCTGCCTGATCAGCCCTCTCAGATCACCGCTGCCAAGATGGGTGTCATCCACAAGCACCCGGTTTCGATGCAAGAGGTGGCTTTCTTCCGGGATGTTGCGAGTGGGCATGCATCCAACCAGGGGTACAGCAAGCAAAAGAAAAAGAGAAAGATATCGCATCTACCCGGTATATTCAGGAAGGCCCATTTTTGTCCACAAAAATAGCCAATATGGGATGAAAATCCCTATCTTTGGTTATCTTATTTTTTTTTAACAATGACCCTGATCCAATCCATTTCAGGCATACGCGGTACCCTGGGCGGAAAGCCCGGCGAGGCGCTGACCCCGGTTGATATTGTACAGCTTTGCAGTGCCTTCGGGATGTGGCTGAAGGGCCGGAACCCGGACGGACCGATTGCCGTGGTGGTGGGAAGGGATGCCCGCACTTCCGGTATGATGGTCAGCCAGTTGGTACTGGGAACCCTGCAGGCCATTGGCCTGGATGTCATTGATGCCGGACTTGCCACTACCCCGACTGTGGCCATGGGGGTTTCTTTTCGTAAGGCCGCAGGGGGAGTTGTGATTACCGCGAGCCACAACCCGAAAAACTGGAACGCCCTGAAATTCATGAATGAGAAGGGGGAGATTGTTACCGCAAACCAGGGCTGTGAGATCCAGGCATTCATGGCCCCTGAAAAACTGCATTTCTCCCCTGTCGATAAGATTGGGAATTACCAGCTTGATGAGACCTTGCTGGAGATGCACATCGAGAAGATCCTGGCCCTGCCGGCAGTCGATGCAGAGGCCATTGCCGCCGCTGGCTTCACCGTAGCCGTAGACGGGGTGAATTCCGTTGGCGGGATCGCCATGCCTTTGTTGCTGCAATTCCTCGGAGTGAAAAAGATCGTGGAGGTTTTTTGCGAGCCGGACGGACTGTTCCCGCATAATCCGGAGCCCCTGCCTGAAAATCTGGGGGAGCTTTCCCAGGCGGTGATCCAACACAATGCCCATCTGGGCTTTGCGGTGGACCCGGATGTGGACCGACTGGCGATCATTTCTGAGGATGGGGAGTTCTTTGGGGAAGAATATACCCTGGTGGCAGCATCAGACCATGTCCTGGAACAAACGCCCGGTCCTACCGTCAGCAACCTGTCCTCCACCCAGGCCCTGAAGGAAATTACCCTGAAACGTGGTCATCAATATTTCTCTTCAGCCGTGGGAGAAGTGAATGTGGTGGAGGTGATGAAGCAATGCGGGGCGGTAATCGGTGGGGAAGGCAATGGCGGGGTCATCTATCCTCCCTTGCATTATGGACGCGACGCACTGCTGGGTGCGGCATTGTTCCTTACCAGCCTGGCCAAATCGGGCATTTCATGCACTGCCCTGCGGAAGCGTTTTCCGGAGTATTATATGTCGAAGAACAAAGTGGAGCTTCCATCCGACACCGATATGCAGGAGATTCTGGAAAAGGTGGCCGCAAAGTACCATAAGCAGACTGTGGACCGCACCGATGGAATCAAGGTTTGGTTTGACCGGGAATGGGTCCACCTGCGCAGGTCCAACACCGAGCCCATCATCCGGATCTATGCGGAAAGCGATCACCAGGTCAAGGCCGACAACCTGGCTGAGAAAATCAAAGTCGATATCAGAGAGTTTTTGAAAGGGGATCCGGTGGACTAATCGGTAGTCAGACCATTGATTTCCCGGATGATTTCCAGCGCATGTTCCACGTCTTCAACCGGTTCATAGCCCATGCTTAGTTTGCCGCCTGACTCACGGATGCTGCACTGGCGATGGTGGTTCTGGGCAAAGGCAAGTACCTGCCCGAACACCGCCGACTGGAAGTAGGGTGATTCCTTGTCCTGCGGAAAATACCCGATGAACTTCCCGGATTTCAATATGATTCTTTCAAAGCCTGCCTCCCGGGCCTCCCACCTCAACCTGACTGCCTGCAACAATCCGCTGACCTGCGGCGGAAGAGGTCCGAACCGGTCTGAAAGCCTTTCTGCAAACAGCATGAGCTGGTTCTCTCCGTCCGTGTTGTCAAGGTCCTTGTAAAGATTCAGCCTTTCCTGGATGTTGTTCACGTAGTCGTTCGGGATCATCAGCTCCAGGTCCGTCTCCAGCTGACACTCCCTGACGGCAGTCGTTTCTGTGGCTGGTTCGGAATACAGGTCACGGAATTCCTTCTCCCTTAACTCGGTCATCGCTTCATTCAGGATCTTATGGTACATCTCAAATCCGATCTCTGCGATGAAACCGCTCTGCTCGGCACCAAGGATATTCCCTGCCCCCCGGATGTCCAGATCGCGCATGGCGA
>SLSG01000052.1 GCA_007130545.1 Bacteroidales bacterium
TCCTCGAACTATAGCATGCGTTCCGATTCCTTGACAGAGGCTGTCCCGTACTTATGGGGCAGCCTTTTCTTTGTCGGGACATATGGATTTTTACTATCTTTAAATCGAAATCCGTGTGCACAAAGCCAGCTTCATTTGATATGGCCGGCAAACAGGTTTTTTTTTATAATCGGATAGGGTAGGAAGGGGGTGTTCCGGTCCTTTATAAAATATGACAGGGGCACATGGTCTGCAAAACGCCCTTTGGTTACTCACCAGAAATACCTGAAAAAGATGAAAACATCAGCCACCAGAACAATCCTTTCCGGACTCATTGCCCTATTTGTGTTCACCCTGGCTGGAACGGCCCAGACAGACAACAGCTTTTATACCATTAACGGGATAGTGAAAGATGCCCGGACCAATGAACCCATTGCCTTTGCCAGCGTGTTTGTCCCAGGCACATCGGTCGGCACCGTATCCAACCTGAACGGGGTGTTCACCCTGAAAATCATGAAAGCACTGGATACCGACGTATTTGCCATATCCCACCTGGGCTACCATGTGGCCAGGTTTCCGGTGGAACTCAACCTGAGTTTTGGCACAGAGTATTTTCTGGAGCCACACTCGGTTGTGCTCCCCGAAGTGGTGGTCCGCCCCAACGATCCGAAGTCCCTCGTATTGAGCGCCATTGAAAAGATCGGGGAAAACTACCCTGAAGTTCCCCAGCGCCTGACCGCCTTTTACCGGGAGGCCATCAAGCAGCGCAGAGACTATATATCGATTTCCGAGGCTGTGGTAGAGGTGTACCAGACCCCATATGCAAGCGGCTCCTTCACCGACCGCACACGCATCATACAGGGCCGTAAGAGCGGCAATGTGAGAAGGGCCGACACCCTTGCGGTAAAGCTGCAGGGAGGGCCGCATGTGGCCATGTTGCTCGACATCGTCAAGAACCCCGACATCCTGATTTCCAAAGAGAGCGTCAACTATTACAATTATGAGTTCCTGGATGTGGTCAAGATCGAGGATGCAATGAACTATGTGATCGGGTTCACCCCCCGGGTGGATCTCCCCTACCCGCTTTATCACGGCCGGCTTTACATCTCCGTGGAAAACCTCGGCTTTACGATGGCTGAATTCAGCCTGGACCTGTCTGACCGGACAAAGGCGGCCCAAAGCCTGGTGCTCAGAAAGCCGCTCCGTCTGCGGGTCACCCCGCTGGCCACCAACTACCTGGTCACTTACAAGGAGACAGATGGGAAGTATTACCTGAACTACGTCCGCAGCGAACTGGAGTTTTTTGCGGACTGGCGCAGGAGGATCTTCCGTACAGGTTACAACATTATGGCCGAAATGGCCATAACCGAACGCGACACCGAGAACGTGGTGCGATTTTCGACCAGGGAGTCCTTCCGCCCCAACACCATCCTGGCAGACATGGTCCCGGTTTACTTTGAGGACGAGTTCTGGGGGGAATACAACTACATCGAACCCGAAGAGTCCATTGAGTCAGCCATTCAAAAACTTAACCGCAGGCTGGAAAGGGAAACGCCCTAAGCCCGCCATTAAGCCACATTTCTGCTGATCATCCCCTGCATTTTCGAAACAATTTTGTCAAATTAACCGGTTTGGCATAGGGTAAACCACCCGCATGGCGGTCTTGCTTTTGTAAAACAAGTATACATAGCATTCGCAAACCCCATTAATTCTTAACTGCCATGAAAACAAGAACTATACAAACCATTGCACTGGGAATGCTTGCCGTCATACTCTCATTGACGGCAGGCTTCGCCCAGGAAAATGATGCCCCTTACCATGCCGTCAGCGGGGTGGTAAAGGATGCCGGGAGCAACAAGCCCATCCCATTTGCCAGCGTATTCGTCCCGGGAACCTCCATCGGGACGGTCGCCAATCTGGACGGGGTGTTTACCCTGAAGATCGACAAGGGACTCGACACGGAGCACTTCTCGATATCCCACCTGGGTTATCGTTCATCCAATTTTAAGATCGCAGGGAATGCCGGACAGTACAGGGAGTACACGCTTGAAGCTTACTCGTTTCTGTTACAGGAGGTGGTCATTCAGCCAAACGATGCCAGGGCCCTGGTCGAAAAGGCCATCGATATGGTCCAGCAAAACTATCCGACAAAACCCCAAAAGCTGACCGGATTTTACCGTGAGACCATACAGCAGCGCAGGGACTATGTCTCGATCACGGAAGCCGTGGTGGATGTATACCAGGCGCCTTACAACAATCCCGGCCACTCGGATCGCCTTCGGATTGTGCAGGGGCGCAAAAGCGGGGATGTGAAAAGGGCTGATACCTTGATCGTCAAGCTGCAGGGAGGACCCCATGTGTCCATGCTGCTGGATATTGTCAAGAACCCGGATGTGCTGTTGTCGCGGGAAACCCTGATGTACTATGATTACGAGCTTGTGGACATGGTAAGGATCGACAATGAGAGCAACTATGTCATCGGATTCCAACCCAGGCTCAGCCTGTCCTTTCCGTTGTACAGCGGGAAACTGTACATTTCCACTGAGAGCCTGGCCATCACGATGGCGGAATTTAGTTTGGACCTTAGTGACCGGGAGAAGGCCGCTCAGAATTTCATCATGAAGCGGCCCGCCAGACTCCGGTTCACCCCGACCAATACCTATTACCTGGTCACCTACAAACAGATCGACGGGAAATACCAGGTCAATTATGTACGGAGTGAGCTGGAATTCTTTGCTGACTGGAGGCGAAGGATCTTCCGGACCGGTTACACCATCATGTCAGAGCTTGCCATCACCGATCGTACCATGGACAATGTCGTACGCCTGGCTTCGAGGGAGGCCTTCCGGCCCAATACCATACTCGCAGACCAGGTGCCGGTGTATTTTGACCA
>SLSG01000103.1 GCA_007130545.1 Bacteroidales bacterium
AGGCTTCTTCGGGAATATCCTGGTGGTGCACCCAGACCTGGGTGTAGGTTTTTTCAGGGAAAAACCTGATCGTAACCTGGGATTCGACATCCCCGAAATACCATACCTGCCGGATCTCCTTATTGGGTTCAAACGACAGGTTCCGGCCGATTATACTGCCGCCCAGCATGCTGAACTCAGCGCCCGGCTCTTCGCTCATTACGGCCGGCTCCCCGCTCCATAGTTCGATGGTGAAGGGCTTGGTCAATGCAATGTAAATTTCTTCGGGGGTGGCTTTGATTTTTTTACTCAGTTTGATTTCCTTTGACATTGGCTGTGGGATTTTTAAGGTCACTCCCTTTTGAGCACGATTCCGCTCAGCGAGGGGATATAGAGTTTTAATTCCGAGAGGCCTTTCTGTTCAGGCCCTGAAAGCTGCCGGTCATTGTCGGATGGGTATGCAATTGAGTGGGCGAGCCTGCCGAAACCACCAAATTCCTGGCTGTCGGTGTCAAGGACCACACGGTAGGTACCTGGGGGGACCGTGATGGAGTGGTCAGTATAGGAGCGGAAGGGGCTGAAATTAAACACGAACACGAAGTCACCCCGCCCGAATACCAGCAACTGCTCGTCTATGTTCTCAAAATATTTTGGGATGCTTTGCTTTTTGAGCAGCTTGTGCTCCCTGAAAAGATGCACCATCCGACGATCAAATTCGCCTAGAAAACGGTATTTAAGGCTGGGGTCTCCTGCCAGCTTCCACTGCCTGCGGGCGTAATGATAGGACCAGTTGTTGTGTGCCCCGGGAAAGTCGATCCACTCCGGATGTCCGAATTCATTGCCCATGAAGTTCAGGTAGCCATGTCCGGCCGTACCCAGCGTAATGAGCCGGATCATTTTGTGCAGGGCCATCCCGTTATCCACCGCCAGACTCTGCTGCCCCGCCCCCATACTGTAATACATATCCTTGTCCATCAACCAGAAGATGAGGGTCTTGTCTCCCACCAGTGCCTGGTCGTGCGATTCGGCGTACTGAACAACCTTTTCATCTGCCCGGCGGTTGGTTAGCTGGTAAAAGATCTCCCCCACATGCCAGAATTCCACCTTGCGCTCCTTGATGGTACGGATCCAGAAATCCGGGACCCCCATGGCCAGGCGGTAATCGAAGCCGAAACCACCAAGCGCCTGGGTGGTGGCCAGTCCGGGCATGCCGCTCATCTCCTCGGCGACGGAAATCGCCCCGGGCCTGACTTCATGAATCAGCTTGTTTGCCAGGTGCAGGTAAACAATGGCGTCCTCGTCCTGGTTCAGGTTGTAGTACTGTGCATAGGTAGTGAATGCCGAGCCCAGGCCATGGTCTAAATACAGCATGCTGGTCACTCCGTCAAAGCGGAACCCATCGAAACGAAATTCATCCAGCCAATATTTGCAGTTGGAGAGCAGGAAGTGAAGCACCTCGTTCTTCCCGTAATCAAAGCAACGGCTGTCCCATGCCGTATGGTCACCTCTTGGTCCGTCGTGAAAAAACTGGTAAAGGGTTCCGTCATATCGGCTGATGCCCTCCACTTCGTTCTTTACTGCATGGGAGTGCACCAGGTCCATAATCACACGGATTCCCATTCCGTGGGCATCATCGATTAGCGCTTTCAGCTCGTCGGGCGTCCCGAAACGGCTGGACGGGGCAAAGAAATTGCTGACATGGTAGCCGAAAGACCCGTAAAACGGGTGCTCCTGCACAGCCATCAGCTGTATTGTATTATATCCCGCTTTTTCAATATGGGGCAAAACCTTCAGCCGGAATTCCTCCCAGGTTCCCACCTTGTATTCTTCGGTTGCCATCCCAGGATGGGCTTCGTAGATCAGCGGCGGGGAAGTGGTTTTCGGGCTATTGTGTTTCCACTGGAATTCCTCAGGAGGATCCCACACCTGGGCATTGAACACGAGGCTTTCCGGGTCCTGCACCACCCTGTTGGCCCAGGCAGGGATGCGATCGCCGCTGCCGCCCTCCCAGCAAATATGCAGCCTGTAAAGGTCTCCGTGCTTCAGGCTACCTGCCGGAAGCCGGATCTCCCAGAGTCCCTTTCCGGCCTCCTCAAAAACAAAATTCTCCTGCAGGCCCCATTCAGAAAACCCGCCGACAAGGTAGATCTTCGTGGCCGCCGGGGCCCATTCCCGCATGACCCAATTTCCCTGGTCCCTCTGCAATCCAAAATACAGGTGTCCGTTTGAAAAATCAGGCAATGATCCGCCTGGTCCGGCCAGCTCTGCCTCTTTGGAAAAAAATTTGCGGATCCTGCCCGCAATTGTCCGGGAGTATGGTTCCAGCCAAGGATCCTTTTTGACAAAATCTGGCAGCAGCATCCCGAAAACTTTAAATGGATAAAAATCAAACTTAGTAAAAATATCCCATTCATGAAAAAAATATACCTTTGCGGTATTTGTAATAAATCTGAATAAATACAACGGTTTTTCCCTGTTCAATGACTTTACATGACCTGCAGAACGGAGAATTCGGGATTATTCTCAAGGTGAAGGGAAGGGGTGCTTTCAGGCGCCGCATTATCGAAATGGGTTTTGTGGTGGGCAAGACCGTGGAGGTAATCAGGAAAGCCCCCCTGCAGGACCCGATCGAGTATAGCATCATGGGGTACAATGTATCCCTTCGCACAAGCGAGGCCCGCTTGATCGAAGTCATACCCATCAGTGAGTTCAAGCCTTTGAGAAACAACTCATTTGACGGGGTTTTCTCAAGTGAATCTTTACGCAGTGCCCTGCCCCGTTCCAGCAAGGTCATACAAGTGGCCCTGGTGGGCAACCCCAACAGTGGCAAGACCACCTTTTTCAACCATGCAAGCGGCTCCCGCGAGCGGGTCGG
>SLSG01000170.1 GCA_007130545.1 Bacteroidales bacterium
CTTTCGGGATGTAAACGAATGAACCATCACTGAAAACGGCAGAGTTCAGCGCGGCATAGAAATTATCCGTATACGGAACCACGGAGCCCATGTATTTTTTAACCAGGTCCGGATGCTTCTGCAGGGCTTCGCTGAACGAGCAGAAAATGACCCCCTTTTCGGCCAGCGCCTCACGGAATGTGGTGGCAACGGAAACGCTGTCCATTACTGCATCGACCGCCACCCCGGCCAGCATTTTTTGTTCCTCGAGCGGGACACCAAGCTTTTCAAATGTCTCCAGCAACTCGGGATCAACCTGGTCGAGGCTTTCGAATTTAGGGCTTTTTGTCGGAGCCGAATAGTAGATGATGTCCTGGTAGTCTATGGGCGGATATTCCACATGCGCCCAGCGGGGCTCTTTCAGGGTCAGCCAATGCCGGAAAGCTTCCAGCCGGAAATCGAGCATGAATGCGGGCTCGTTTTTCTTTGCGGAGATGAACCGGATGGTGTCTTCCGTGAGGCCTTTTGGCGCCTGATCCATTTCCAGGTCGGTGTAAAAACCGAACTTGTAGTCAGACCCGGTCAGTTCGTCCAATATATCATTATTCTTGTCTTCCATGTCAGGGCAGCAATCGGGTGCGCAGGGCGCTCTCTAATTTATATTAAGTTTAAATTAATGTGCAAATATAGCAAAGATGCGTGGTTTATTCAACCACATTTCCCACCATTTCGAGTCCGGCATTCCGCCCGGTGCCCTCGAAAAGATGCTTTCCTGCCCTGTCAAGGAGTTGTATGTGTATGGAAGAGTCGATGCTTTCGTGGATCATCCGCTGCATGGATCCCTGTAAAGGGGCTTTCAGGCTGCCTGAAATGTTTTTCATTCCGTTTACCTGCAAAACAAGCTTTCCTTTGCCGATCCGTATAGCCAGCTCGCTGGCTGAATCTTCGACCGACAGGATCCTGGCTCCGGTATAGGTGGCAAAATCGTGGCGCCTGCCGTCGTGCAGCAAAAAGCCCAGAAAGCCGGTGAAGGACCGCCTGATCCAGGGGATGTCGGCAATGGAAAGCATGAACGAGGTTCCAGGATTTTCAAAGTGGTTGGTCTGCATCCAGATCCATGCCCGGGGCATGGACCTTCCCCAGTCCTTCTCAATATAACCCCTTCCCCCGCTTAAGGGCACCTCCCGTTCGTTGATCCAAAGGGAGCCCTGCAACCTGTGGTCCAGACTGACCACCCCATGGTAACACTCCATGAAGGGGACATAACGGTACCAGCCCATGATTCCGGGTTTCCGCAGTCCGGCCCTGAATCGGACCTGTCTGGAAAAGGACAAGCGTCCCCGGAAGTGGGTGTTGCCGTCAGACAGGTCGAGCTTCATCCCGCTGGCCGAAAAGCAATTGCCGGCGACGCGGACGGAAAACCCGCTTTTTGAATAGGCAAAATCCTCCAGCGGATAACGGAAGTACCAGGTTTTTCCAGTCTTCCCGTCTATGGCCTGAACAAAAGAGTGGGCATCTTCCCCTGCCAGGGAGATCCCGGGTATGAAGGCAAGGGAATTGTTCCCGTTTGGGCTGACCTGTTTAAAATACCAACCTTCGAAATACCGGTCCCTGACCCGGTTCCCCTGAAACCAGGAAGGGTTCCATACCTTTTTGATATCATAAGGCCCTGGCAGACCGCCTTCCCTGATTCTGCCCCTGGATTCTGCTGATTCATTCATGCCTGAAAGTCTAAAAATCCTTCATCATCCGACTACAATATAAAAAAAAAACGTATGTTCGTGGTGTAAAAACCATTCTCACAACCAAAACCTGACAACATGAAGCACACTTTTATTTTTGTATTTGCACTGGCCATTGCTTTCACTGCCTGCGGCCCGGCCACGCAAACCGGTGAGCAAGAAGCGGAAGCGACCCTGACAGCGGTGCTGTCGCCCGAGGAACAAGCATTTCTTGACAACCTGGCCAGTCTTTGCGGACAGTCGTTCCGCGGACAGGAAACCTATATGGCCCCCGGACGGGACAGTTGGGGCCACCTGGACTTCGTCATGCATGTCACCGAATGCGAGGAAGACCATGTGTACATCCCGTTCCACCTGAGCGAGGACACATCCCGCACCTGGATGTTCATCGTGGAGAACGGCAGGTTGAGGTTCCGCCATGACCACCGCTATCCCGATGGCACCCCTGAGGAGAATACCCTTTACGGGGGATATAGTGACGGAACCGGTACCGCCTTCCGGCAGCATTTCCCGGCAGACGATTACACCATTGAGCTGTTGGTTGACACCCTGGGAAGACAGTGGAACGTGGTAATGGATGAGGCCATGACCAACTTTTCCTACCAGCTGCAATACCATGGGGAGATTGTCTTCCAGGCCGATTTTGACCTGACCAACCCGCTGTAAGGGCCTGACCAGGCTATTGTAGGGCCTGACCCAGTCATTGTATATGGGGGCATAAGCTACCCGGCAGGTAAGCCCAGGGCGGTGTACGATACCGATCACTCTTCCCTTATCTGGTTTCGGGCCGGATACCAAACACGCTGGCAGCAAGTGTGATGCTGCTGCTGGCGTGTTTTTTGTTTGTATGCCATGGAATTTAATCCATTGTTTATGACCCTCCATAATTTCAGGATCAGCATCCGCAATCTTGTAAGGCAAAAATTCTATACCCTGATCAACGTACTTGGTTTCGGCTTGGGCATCTCTGTGTTTGCCTTTGTATGCATCTACGTGATCGACCAGCACATGTATGACCGCTGGATAGACAAGCGCGACCATATCTACCGCCTGGAGGCGGATGACTGGGCCATCCAGGGTACTTTCCAGGGGCCTTACCTCGCAGAAAGGA
>SLSG01000115.1 GCA_007130545.1 Bacteroidales bacterium
ATTTTCTGCCGGCCTATGAGGAAGCCATCCGACAGGAAAGAGAAGAGATCGAGGCCATTATCAACAACCCGGAGCCTCCCACATTTGAAAACACCATCGTGGCCTTTGACAACACAGGTGCGTTGATGCGGAAGGTCGGACCGGTGTTTGGCGGACTCCGCGGGGCGGAGACCAATCCACGCCTGCAGGAGATCGCAAGGGAAACCACCCCCATGCTGACTTCCCATGGCAACTGGATCCGCATGAACCAGGATCTTTTTGAAAGAATCCAGGCGGTGTATGAAGCCCGGGAAAGCCTTGACCTGGACCTGGAGCAGATGCGTCTGGTGGAAAAGGTATACCGCGATTTTGAACGCGCCGGTGCCGCCCTCCCCGAAGAGACCCGCGAGGAATTGAAACGGCTCAACGAGGAATTGTCAATGATCTCCCTGCAGCTTAGCGAGAACATGCTTGCCGAGAACAATGACTTCATCCTGCTAATTGAGGACGAAGCCGACCTGGAAGGCCTGCCGCAGGATGTAATCACCTCCGCTGCCAGGGAAGCCAGCAGGGCCGGCCATGAAGGCAAATGGGTCTTTACGCTTTCCAAGCCAAGCTGGACCCCCTTCCTGCAGTTCTCGGAACGCCGCGACCTGCGTGAAAAGATCTTTATGGCCTATGTGAATCGTGGCGACAATGACAATGAGAACGACAACAAGGAATTGTTTGCCGAGCTGATGAAGCTTCGCCAGGAAAGAAGCCGGATCATGGGCTATGACAATTACGCCGAATTCTTCCTGGAGGAACAAATGGCTGGAAAACCCGGGAACGTCTATGACTTCCTTTACCAGGTCTGGGAGCCTGCGCTGGAGAGGGCCAAAACTGAACGGGACGATATGCAGGCCATCATCGACCGCGAAGGCAAAGGGTATCAGCTGGAGTCGTGGGACTGGTGGTATTATGCCGAGAAGGTGCGCAGTGAGCGTTACGATCTGGACGAGGAAGAGGTAAAACCCTATTTTACCCTTGACAATGTCCGCCGCGGGAATTTCCTGCTGGCAAACAAGCTTTTCGGGCTGGAATTTATTGCGCGGCCTGAAATCCCGGTTTACCATCCCGAGGTGGAAGCCTTCGAGGTGCTTGACAATGACGGAAGCCACCTGGCTGTGCTTTTCATCGACCCCCATCCTCGGCCCGGCAAGCGCAGCGGTGCATGGTGCGGAACCTACCGCAGCGGTGCCTACGAAAACGGGGAGAAAATTGCCCCCATCGTGACCATTGTGATGAACTTCACCCGTCCTTCCGGTGACAAGCCCGCCATGCTGAGCTGGGATGAGACCACCACCTATTTCCATGAGTTCGGGCATGCGGTGCATAACTTCTTCGCCGACGGGCAGTACCGTCGCACCAGCCGGAGCGTTCCGCGTGACTTTGTGGAGCTGCCCTCCCAGATTCTGGAGAACTGGGCAGGGGAACCCGAGTTGCTGAAGGAATATGCCCTGCATTATGAGACCGGTGAACCCATTCCCGATGAGTTGATCGAAAAGCTGACAAAGGCCGAGCATTTCAACCAGGGTTTTCTGAATGTGGAATACCTGTCAGCCGCTATCCTCGACATGGATTGGCATACGGCCGATCATGGAGACGAGATCGACGTGAATGCGTTTGAAAAGGCCAGCCTCGACCGTATCGGACTGATCAGCGAGATCATTCCCCGTTACCGTACGACCAACTTTGGCCACATTTTCGGGACAGGTTATGCTGCTGGTTACTACGTTTACCGCTGGGCCGGCATCCTGGATGCCGATGCATTCTACGCCTTCAAGGAGTCCGGCGACCTGTTCAACCAGGAACTGGCCGAAAAATTCCGGAATTACATCCTGGCCAACAATGCCCTTTACGAAGGCATGGATGCCTATGTGCGTTTCCGCGGTCAGGAACCCACTATTGAGCCATTCCTGCGCCAGAAGGGCTTGTTGCAATAAATTTTGAATTCAGGTGAGGCCTGGGAAGAGGCTGTCTCAAAATAATGGGACAGCCTCTTTTTCGTACAAAACCGCACAGGTTCTGTACGAAAACGAACGCATTGCCTTGTATTTTAAACATGTGTTTGTCTGTAAGTAGTTGGAAGAAAAAGTTTTATTGTGTATGGTCCGTGAATTGAGGGGTTTAACTTGCGTAGGGGCATATAAATCCAATTTTTACAGTACAGCGCAATGAAAACAATTTTCACCTTTATATTTTGCCTGCTTTGGGCCGGAGCCCTGGCAGATATCAATCCTGAAAATCATTATAAGGCCACCCGCTTGAGCGGGCCTCCCCCGGTCGTAGACGGCCTGCTGGATGATCCGGCATGGGAGTCCGGGGAATGGGCAGGCGGATTCACTCAGCATGAGCCGTATAGCGGACGGGAGGCATCGCAGGAGACCTTATTCAAGGTCCTGTTTGACGATGATTTTATTTATGTGGCCATCCGGGCATGGGATACGGCCCCGGACAGCATCGTGCGGCGACTTACACGCCGGGACCAGGATGACGGGGACATGGTGGGCATTGCCTTTGACAGCTATTTTGACCAGCGTACGGCTTTTGTCTTCGGGGTCACCGCCGGGGGAATCAAATTCGATATGATCACGACCAATAACGGGGCCAGCGAGGACAAGTCGTGGGACCCAAACTGGTGGGTCAGGACCTCTATTGATGACAAGGGCTGGGTGGCAGAAATGCGCATTCCTTTCAGCCAGCTCCGCTTTGAACGTGACGGGGGTGACCTTTGGGGTGTTCAGGTCTTTCGAAGATTGCACCGGAATGGGGAGATGAATTTCTGGGCTC
>SLSG01000086.1 GCA_007130545.1 Bacteroidales bacterium
ACCGCTGCCAAGCTGGAGCGCAATTACACGAAGGACGAGATCATCGCCATGTACCTGAACACGGTCGATTTCGGGAGCCATGCCTTCGGGATAAAGTCTGCCGCCAAAACCTATTTCAACACCAGCCCTGATTCCCTTATGGTGGAGGAAGCTGCCCTGCTGGTAGGCATGCTGAAGGCCCCCTCCTGGTTTCACCCGGTAAGGAACCCGGAACGCGCCCTGAACCGCAGGCAGGTGGTCCTGAACCAAATGGCACGGTACAATTACCTGGACCCACACACACATGACTCTATCCGGCAGATTCCTGTCGACATGTCCAGGTTCCAGATACAGGACCAGCACACCGGCTTGGGCACTTACATCAGGGAACACCTCCGGCTGGAGCTTTCCGAATGGGGCCGTACAAGGGTCAAGCCCGACGGCACCAATTACAATATTTACAGAGACGGACTGAAGATCTATACCACAATTGATTCCCGAATGCAGCAGTATGCAGAAGAAGCCGTGGAGGAACACCTGGGCGGCTTTCTGCAAAGCTCCTTTTTTGCCCATTGGCGGGGCTATACCAATGCCCCCTTCGGAAGGGACCTGTCCCAGGACCAGATCAACACCATAATCAATAATTCCGTGCGCCGCTCAGACCGCTACAACAATATGCGGGAGGAAGGGCTCTCTGAAGATTCCATACAGCGCTCCTTCAGAACCAAAACCCAAATGCGGGTCTTTTCCTGGGGTGGAGACATCGACACACTGATGAGTCCGATGGATTCCATCTGGTATTACAAGCACTTTCTGAATACGGGACTCATGGCCGTGGAACCGCAGACCGGCCACGTGAAGGCTTACGTGGGGGGCATCGACTTCCGCCATTTCAAATTTGACCATGTGACCGGGAGCCGCAGGCAGGTGGGTTCTACATTCAAACCCTTCCTGTACACCCTGGCCATGCAGGAGGGCGAATATGGTCCGTGTACCAGGATACCGAACGTACCGGTCAGCTTTGAGTTGTGGGACGGTTCCATTTACACCCCGAAGAACTCCGGCGACGACCGGGAAGGTGAAATGGTATCCCTGAAATGGGCCCTGGCCAACTCGGTGAACTACATCTCCGCCTTCCTGATGAAGCGGTATTCTCCGCTGGCCGTTATCGACCTGATCAGACGCATGGGAATTACCGGTGAGATTGATCCCGTTCCGGCCCTGGCCCTGGGCACTCCCGACATCTCGGTATATGAAATGGCCGGGGCCATGTCAAGCTACGCCAACAAGGGAGTCTACATCAAACCTGCCTTCGTAACGCATATTGCCGACCAAAGCGGGAACCTCATCGAAGCCTTCATCCCCGATCAGCACGAGGCCATGAGCGAGGAGACCGCTTACCTGACCCTCGAGCTGATGAAGGGGGTGGTGGAGAGCGGCACGGGGATACGCCTCCGCTTTGGCTATGGTTTCAACCACCCGATCGCCGGGAAGACCGGAACCACGCAGAACAACTCCGACGGATGGTTCATTGGCATTACCCCGGAGCTGGCCACAAGCGTCTGGGTGGGGGCCGAAGACCGCGGCGTGCGATTCCGCACCCTGGCGCAGGGGCAGGGCGCCCGAACGGCCATGCCGATATGGGCCCTTTTCATGCAGCGGGTGTATGCGGACGAAACAATCAACCTCAGCAAAGAGGACTTCGAAAAGCCGCAGCGACCGCTTACTGTCGAAACGGATTGCGACAGGTATGACCAGCAGCAGACCCCGAGGGACTTTTTCCGGCAGGATGTTTTCTAAGTTTCCGCCTTACACTTAAATAATTCCGATGAAACAGATCCGCTCATGCCATGGCTTTCGGTTTTTGCAGGCAGGGAAATCTGTTTTACGTTTCAAGGTTATATTTTGTTTTATTTCCCTCGTCGGATTATTTTTCCTGGTCCCGCAGTCCGTTTGCGGACAGGGAATCCCCATTGGGAATTGGCGTCACCATCTGCCCAACAACCAGGTGATTGCGGTAGCGGAAACCCCTGACCGGATCATCGGAGCCACCCCTTTTGGACTTGTCGTTTACAACAAGGAGGACAGCAGCCTGGAGAAGATCAATAAGATCCATGGCCTCAATGATTTCGGGATCTCCAGCATGGCCTGGGCAGAAAGCAGGGAATTGTTGCTGATTGGCTATGAGAACGGGAACCTGGACATCATGAAAGGGCGGGATGTGTTCAATGTCCCCGACATTAAAATTGCTTCCCTGATGGGCAGCAAGCGCATCAACAGATTCCTGGTAATGGGAGCAACGGCCTACCTTGCCTGCGATTTTGGCATTGTCGAGCTGGACCTGTCAAGCTTCCTGATCCGCGATACTTATTATATCGGACCAGGGGGAAGCCTGACCACCGTCCATGACCTGGCCTTCGACGGCACCCACTTTTATGCCGCCACGAATGCCGGCTTGCTGGTGGCGGACGCGCAGTCGTCCAACCTGGCAGATTTCCAAAACTGGAAACGGGAAACGGTAACCGGCCTTCCTGCCGAGGTTTTCACGCTGGTCAGCCATTTTGGGGGAAGGATCCTGGCCAACCTGTCCAACCAGGAGGGCGACTTTATTTATTTGGGAGACGAACAGGGATGGGTACTTTTCGACCCCTTTGCGGAGGTCAGGTATTTTGAACGGAAAACCCGCATCCGTAGTTCCCGCGACCACCTCATTGTGGCGAATGAGCTGTTTTTGGACGTATTCGATGCTTCCCTCAGCCGCATACGTCATCACCGCTTCTATGCCGGGGAACAGGCAAGACCGCTGGATGCACTGCTTGACAGTGACAACAGGATCTGGGCCGGGGATGAAGAACTGGGACTGGTCAGGGAGCATTCACCGACCGACTTTGAAAAGATCATCCTGCCTGGTCCGCCAAAACCCAGTGCATTCAGCCTGGGAGCCGGACCCGGTCGTATCTGGGTGGCACCAGGGGATGTATCACGGGCGGGATCGAACACCTGGAACCAGGATGGGATCTTCACTTTCGGGGATGAGCGGTGGAGCGCCTACGACCGTTGGTCCGTCGCCGGACTGGACCAGGTGTGGGACATTATCCGCATCGCGGCAGATCCGGGGAACCCTGACCGGGCCTGGGCCGCAAGCTGGGCCAGCGGCCTGCTGGAGATCAGTCCGACGGGCATACTAAATCATTACGACCATACCAACAGCACCCTCCGCAAGCGATTTGAGATCGAAGACTTTACAAGGGTCGGCGGAGTAGCCGTCGACAGGCACGGCAATGTATGGGTGACCAACTCACAGGTGCAACGCCCGCTTTCTGTCCGGAAGCCCGGCGGGGAATGGCTGTCGTTCAGCGGGGGCACCCAGGTCCCCTCCAGCCAGGTCGTCGGGAACATCCTCATTGACCGGTCCGACCAAAAATGGGTCATCCTGCACCAGGGCGGCGGCATCTTCCTGTTCAGCGAGAACGACCTGGAGTCTGACAACAACTTTACTTCCAGGAGGCTTACCACGCAAAACGGGCTGCCCAGCAATGATGTGCACAGCCTGGCATTGGACCAGAGCGGATATGTGTGGGTGGGTACCGATGCCGGGGTGGCCGTGTTTTATGCCCCCCACAGGGCATTTTCGGGTGAGCCTTTCAATGCCCAGCTGATCGTCGTGGAGGAACAGGACGGCTTTGCCGGATACCTGTTCGGGAACGAGACCATCAACGCCATCACGGTCGACGGATCCGACAAAAAATGGTTTGCCACTTCACGTTCCGGGGCATTCCTGCTTTCCGCAGACGCGCGCCAGACCATTTTCCATTTCACGGCAGAGAACAGCCCGCTTCCATCCAACAACATTTTAGACATCAAAATACTGGAGAAAACCGGGGAGGTTTTTTTTGCCACAGACAGGGGCCTGGTGTCTTTCCGGGGATTGGCGACGGCAGGCGGACGTGTACATTCCGAAGTCTATGCCTATCCGAATCCCGTCAGGCCGCATTACCATGGGTATATTGCGATAAGCGGACTGGTGACCAATGCACGGGTGAAGGTCACCGACATCAACGGCAACCTGGTCTACGAAACGGTTTCTGAAGGGGGACAGGCCATCTGGAACGGGCAGGACCTGTTCGGGAGGCGGCCCGCCACAGGTGTATACCTGGTATTCTCGACCAATGAAGACGGATCGGAGACCATGGTCACCAAGATCATGTTCCTGAACTAGAATTGAGAACCGGCATCCTTTCAACACAGGCCCGGCCCGAACACCATGATCCAAAAAACGCAAGGCATCGTTCTCCACAGCCTCAGGTACGGGGAGACCAGCATCATTGCCCGCATCTTTACGCGGGACCTTGGCATGCAGTCTTTTCTTGTGCCAGGGGTCCGGAAAACCCGTTCCAGGGTAAAAATGAACCTCTTCCAGCCCCTGACGCCGGTAGACCTGGTCGTGTATTTCAAAGAGGGAGGCGGACTCTTGCGCATAAAGGAAATCAGCTGCCCGGAACCCCTGAAAACCATTCCATACGATATATTGAAGTCCGCCATCGCCATGTTCCTCTCGGAAATACTAAGCAAGTCGCTGAAGGAGCAGGATCCGAATGAGGCGCTTTTCGCCTTTTTTACAGATGCCACCGGGATTTTGGATCGCTCCGGGGAAAGGCTCGCAGATTTTCACCTGGTATTTATGCTTCAACTCAGCAGTTACCTGGGCTTTCAACCCCGGAACAACCATGACCAGGTCAATTGCTTTTTCAACCTCAGGGAAGGCCTGTTCGAACGGCAATATGAAAGCGGGGAGGTATGCCTCGACAAGGATTTGAGCCGGGCATTCCATGAAGTCTCCACCAGAACGATTTCAGATTTTTCCAGCCTCAGGATCCCTGCGGGGGTCCGGCGCCAACTGCTGGCCAGGACCATCGACTATTACCGTTACCATCTCCCGGGCATCGGGGAGATCAGATCCCATACAGTGCTGGAAACGGTACTGCATTAATCGCCCCTCTTCTCCGGATCAATGGGATCAGTCCGCGGAAGGATCACCGGGTCAGTCCCCGGCAGAATCACCCGCCGTCCCACTCCCGGCATATTCCACCTGCCTGATTTCCAGCTCATCGAACCATGCCCCCAGCCAGCCGGGATTGCCTGCATAAATTTCAATAAAGGAAATACCCTGCATGGGCACTGTGAGGTGAATATGGAGGGAGTCCCATGCTGCCCTGGCCGCCTTCGGACCCAGCCGCTTGTCGGCGTATAGCAGGGAGGGCTCGTCTCCCACCACCGCCAGGTAGCCTTCAAACCATGGGGAGCGGCGCTTAACGGAGATATGCCACTGCTGCCCCGGCTCCACCTCCAGCCTGGTAAACAGTCCGTCGGCCCTCCCCCGCCTCAGCATCACGCTGTGCTTCCCGGTATAGGCATGACGGGGCGATTGCAGTTTTCCGCCGGAGAAGGACTGCCTGCCGCAAAGGGAAAGAAAAGAAGTGCCATCCGGACCCAGCCGGTCCATGTCCACCACAAATCGGTCGACCACCCGGTAATCAGGAAGCTTTGGCTTCTCGTCAACATATATTCCCTGCAGGGCCAGGTCATAGTCTGGCCGGGTCACCATGTCATAGAAACCAGACAAGGGTTTCGGCCTTCCAAACGAAGCCAGGTAAGCCCTTTTGTTCATGCCGTCCCAGTGGATGGCACCGTAATAATACTGGGCGGTCTGAAACAGGTTGTGCAGGATGAACAGGAAGACCACCCCCACGGCCAGCCTCCTGAGCCACCTGCCCTGGTGGTGCACGAACAGCAGCAGCGTGGCCAGGGGGACCGAGAGCAGGGCGTAAGACTCGATCAGGGGCCGTTGCCCGAAACCTCCCCCATACCACCAGGTCCACCACGAAAACACCACATACAGGTTTAATACCATAAAAGTCAGCACCGGCCAAAAGAAACCCCGGCGGTATTTCCATAACAACGGAATCCCTGCCAGGGCCAGGACCATGACCGGGGTGTAAAGCAACCATCCCTTGCGAAAGCTGAACAAGCCGTTAAGGAGCTGGGGGTTGTTAAAAAAGAAACCCTCCTCGTTGTATGAGTAGTATATCCATTGACCGGAAACAGACTTCCAGTAGATCAGCTGGGGGAGCCATACCAGCAGTGCGGCTCCGGCCATGAGCAGGAGCAGCGGCCATCTGGAAAAAAGGAGCCGCAGACGGGTGCCCGGGCCATCCCCTGCCTTCACATCCCACAACAGGAAAAAAAGCAAAACAAGTCCGTTGGTCGGCCGCACCAGTGTTATCAGTCCGACAACCAGCCCCAGCACAATGCTGTTCCAGCGTCCGGGCCGCCCGTACCACCAGAGGGTCCCTGCCATGAAAAAGGCGAACAAGGCAAAGCTGTACACATGCGACATGGGTCCCTCAATGCTGCTGTAATACAAAAGGTTCGTACCGGCCACGATGGCCAGCAGCACCAGGGCCACGATCCGGTCGGGAAAATAGCGCAGCAGCAGTTTCCTCAGCACCAGGAGTCCGGCCACAAGGTAAGCCAGGGCGCTGAAAATCAACATCAACACATAGGGTTCCGAGAACCCGTGCATTTCGGCACCGGTGAACCATGCAAGCATATGCCCGGCCAGGAAAAATGGCAGGTACATCATGGCCAGGCCCATGGTCATGACCAGGCATAAGCCGCCCGAGGGGGTAGGTTTGGGCCAGAACTTATCTCCAAAGAATTCATGGTCCTCCCGGGTAAACTCCATGCTCAGGTCCTGGTATATGAAAGCCGCCGGCAAGTAAGCGTAGTAGGACTTCACATCCCATGCAAGCACCTTCATGGGTTCCTTCCAGGGCTTGATATTGGTGTTTATGCCGGTGACAAGCAGCGCCAGGGCAAGCACCACCGCAAGGGAGAGCAGGTTAAGGGGTCGCCGGACACGAAATTTGCCTTTGTGGGTGTTCATCAAAGTCGTCAGTTTTCATCAAAGAAAAGATTTACATGCTTCACCTCCGGAAAAGCCTTGATCTCCAAGACCAGCGGGGTTCCCTCCTCGCGTGTTTTAAGCAGCACATGGTAGGAAAGCTCCATGATCTCATTGCCGGGCTCCCCAATTATTTTGGTGTTCACCAGTTTAAAGCGGCTACAATGCTTTCGGATGGCGGATGCATAAAAACTTTCTCCGGGTCCGGTCGACCCGGCCAGTATCTGCAGCAGGTATTCCTTTCTCCCGACCATGCCAAAGTCAAAATAGCTCAGCACCATAAAGACCGTGCTGATGAAAAGGGTCCCGAATATCGCCACGACATACAGCTTCACCCCGCATGCCAGTCCGATCGCCAGCGAGAAAAATATGAACATGATATCCGCCGCATCCTTCACGGCGGTCCTGAACCGGATGATGGACATGGCCCCGACCATGCCAAAGGCCCGGGCCAGGTTGTTCCCGATCACCATGATCACAATAGAGGTGATCATGGTCAGCATGACCATGGATATGGCAAAGGAAGCCGAATAGTTCAGACCCTTGTAGGTGTTCCGGTAGACCAAAGAGATGATGATCCCGCAAACCAGGGCAACCAGCAGGTTGGCCACCAGGTCCCTGAATGTGATGGTCAGGGTGAAAATATCTGTAAAGTCGTTGACCATAAATGCCGGTAATTCGTTTAGTAATGAGCAAACGTCTTGTTTACGTCAAACCCGATCACGTATTTTGAAAGGGCTTCTGACTTCAGGCGGTATTCGTACACGATGGACCTCGCCCATGAAGGCATGCGATCCTCAAAGTATTTGATCTCCAGGATAAAGTGGCTTTTAAACAACAACCTTAGCCTGTCCTCTGTGAACAGCGCACCCAGCTCCGGATAGGCCCGGCTCCGGATGTTCTTGTCAAAAGTGACCCGCACTCCCGCATTGTGCTTACCATGGTAGGCCTCCCGTTCATACACCACCAGGCAGGTGGGCCGCAGTTGCTTCCTTTTGTAGTGGAACAGGAATCGACCCGCATCCTCAATGGCCTTCCCGGGATCCTGTCCGTTGCCACGGTAAAGAAACGGCTCCACCTCTCCGGTCATCAGCACCTCATCCAGATGGTCGTACAAGACCCCTGCACGGTATTTCAGGATGCGGTTGCCCGTTTTCTTTTTGACTTCGAGCACCACCTCCCCATCCTCCAGCGCATTGTATCCGCGCACCCTGAGTTTTTGCCGCTCCATCAGCCCCGACAACTTCTCATGGTAAAATCCAAGGTCATGGCTGTCAAAATAAATGCTCCTGACCGTATACTGGTAACGGCCCTGCCTGTCCTCATCGCTGTTCAGATCCGGCCGCACGAATGCCCCGAAGCGTGACCGCATTGGGTCAAGCAGGTAGTTGGGCACCAGGTATTTCTTTTCGTTCCTGTACATGTTTCTTCCGGGTTTGCGCAAGCTTAGTTTTGGAACACCCCTTTGGTCATTCGTTGCAGGTATTCCCATAGTCGGATGGTGTCACAGACCACACTGGCCTCCACCATCATGTTCCTGTATATATTTCCGTCCCCTTCATTGTCGGCCATAACGCCCAAAAAGATCTTGGGGCGGTTGTTCATCATCCGGATGGTATTGTCAACCGAAACGACCTCGCCCGCCACGGGGAAACTTCCTGTTGCGACATGAAGCCTGACCCTTTGCCCGATCGCGGCATACTGTCCTTCGTGGTGGTCAATGGGCAGAAAAACGGCCAGTACAGACAAATCCGCGATGCGCAGCATGGCCTCCGTACCGGTGTCCAGCAAAGGATTTCGCTCCCGGATCACCACCCCGCTGATGGGTGAGACCAGGTGGAAGGCTTCCATATGCGATCTCAGTTGCGCTTCCTGAATCTCAAGGGAGGTGATCCGGGAACGCACCATTTCCAGGTCCTCCGGCTTTCTTCCCGCCTCAAGTGCCTGACGGAGGGACTGGGCGACCTCCAGGGCATATTCCCTGATCCTGAGTTCGTTCACAGACAGCTCGTACTCCTGCTGCGACACCACACCCTCCTGGTGAAGGTGAACCACCCTTTCGGTTTGTGCCTGCTGGTTTTCGAGCTCCTGCCTGGCCAGCTCAATGCGTCTGTCCGCTACGGCGACCTCTTCCGGCCGGTCACCGGCAAGGTATACCTGCAGCAGGGACCGCTGATAAGCCAGGTCACCCTGAAGGGCAATCAGGTCCAGGTGAATGTCACTTGTATACACCCAGGCCACGGTATCCCCCTTGTTCACGGTGCCCGCGGCCAGCAGTTCCTCGTTAAACACATAGCGGGCCACATCTCCGCGCTGGTATTCTGAGACGCTGTATTGTCCCACGACCCCGTTGAGGTGGTTTTCATGGAGCTGGAAGAGGGTACCCCCGGAGCCGGTATGAAGGCTCCACTCCTCCACAGGCAGCACGATCCCGCGTGAGCGGATCAAATACGGAACCTCCACAAAGACCAGCGCCAGTATCCCCAGCACCAGAATGGTCCCAAAACCAAAAATTGCCTTCTTCATCTTGTCTTTTGTGATTGCAACCCCAAGGAGTCAGACAAATATCGGAATTTTTGGCTGATAAACCCAAGTTGGACAAGGACTTTGCTGAGAACCAAAATAAAGCGGATTAATTTCAGAAAATATCACTATATTTAGATTGGGATATTGTTTCAAAATGAAGAATCATCAAACGATTTACTTATTAATATGGGCAGGAATTTTGCTCACGGCTCTTATTAGCTGCAATTCAGACACTGAGCCTGTAAAGCAAAATGTTTTCGCTGCTCCTGAAAAAATTATTGAGCCACCTGTGGTGATAAAGGCTGGTGAACCGGCCATTCACTACCTAAGCGACAACCCGCCTCCCCAAACTATTGATTTACTATCAAAACCAGCGCCCGTTAAAACATCAGTCGACTTTTTTGTCAGCATGCAAAACTTCAACACCGAACATGGTTTGGCTTTAAGCAGTATCAGAAGTGGGTTTAAAGACAGGTCCGGAAATCTATGGTTTGGCACCTTCGGGAATGGGGTAAGCAAGTATGATGGGAAAAAGTTTACAAATTACAATTCATCTCATGGTTTAATACACAACCTCATCGAAGCAATCACCCAAGACAGTGAGGGCAACTTATGGTTCAGCACCTATGGAGGGGCAAGCAAATACAATGGTGTATATTTCGAAAACTTTACCACCATGGATGGGCTTCCTGACAACCATATCCATAAAATTCTTGAAGATACAAGGGGAAATATTTGGGTTACTAGCCGTGGCGGTTTGAGCCGTTACAATCCGGATAAGAACGATAACGGGTTAAATCAATTTATCCATTATGAGGATACACAAGGCTTTACCGGCAATTACGCAAGAGAAATTATTGAAGACCGCAATAATAATCTCTGGATGTCGGGGCAAACAGGTGTATTTAAAGTTGTCCCTGCGGCCGGCTCTCATGGAGAAGCTTCCTTTTTTGATTATTCTGACATAACAGGTCTGGACACTGAAATGGTGTATTGCATTGCCGAAGACCGCGATGGTATGCTATGGTTCGCAACCAGCAAAGGTGTGGTAAGGTTTGATCCCGCCAATGTGCGAACGGGCAGATCTGCTGCAACAACTTATACAATGGCTGACGGGCTTATAAGCAATTCCATTAAAACCATACTGGAAGACAGGGCCGGCAACATGTGGTTTGGATCGGAAGAAGGTGTTTCAGAATTCATAAAAGAGAATTCCTCATTTATAAATTACACATCCGAACAGGGATTGGCAGGCAACGATATTGTCTGCATGTTGGAAGATCAGGCAGGCAGTCTTTGGTTTAGCACAAAGGGCCATGGATTGAGCAGATTTGATGGCAGCAGCACGATTGAATATACTGCGATGCAGGGGCTTCCGGGTAGAACCGTTTATTCGATAACCGAAGCTCCAAATGGGGACATCTGGATCGGAGCAGAAGATGGCGGACTCACAAAATTCACAAAAGACCAGGAGAATAAGAACAGGGGGTCCTGTGTACATTTCTCAACTGCCCAGGGC
>SLSG01000236.1 GCA_007130545.1 Bacteroidales bacterium
AGGGTAATCAGGACGACCTGGAAAAGCATCCTCCCCTCCAATATATGGCCAAGGCTTAGGTTTTTGTCTGCAAGTGTATTGAACCCGGGGAGCAGGATCTCGACCACCAGCAGGGAGATCAGCAGCGAAATGACGGCCACCATGATGGATTCGGAGAGAAACTGGGTAACCATCTGGCCGCGGGTGGCCCCGGATACTTTGCGAAGGCCGATCTCCCGAGCGCGCTTTGAGGCACGTGCGGTGGCCAGATTGGTGTAATTCACGGCTGCGATGACCACCAGGAATACGGCTACCACGGCAAAGATCAGCAATGTGGTTTTGTTACCCGTCTTGGGTGCCAGCTGAACCTTCGTGAAGTGGGTATCGCGAAGGGGAGTCGAAAGAAACTCCATTGTGCCGCCGATGAAGCCGCCTACCGGGTCTATGTACTTTTCATTGAAGGCCTCCATATTGCCAATGACCGATTCAATGTCCGCCCCCTCATGCACCTGCACATAGGTGTAGTTCATATTGATGTTCCAGAACAACTGGGGATCCAGAGAGTAGGCAAACTGGTTGTTGCCTGAATGCATGGCCAGCATCCCGTTATACCACATGTGGGTGTTCTCCGGCAGGTCTTCCACCACGCCGTTTACCATATAGGTCTGTCCGTTGGCCTCAAAGATCTTTCCCACGGGGTCTTCATCCCCGAAAAACTTCTGGCTGACGGAAAGGCTAAGCACCGCAGTATTTGGTTCAGCCAGCGCCCCCTGGGGTCCGCCATAAACAAACCGGTGGGTGAACACATCGAACAGGGTGGAGTCGGTGAAAACGAAATCCTGCTCCATAAACTCCCGGTCGTCGATGCGCACCAACAGGTCCTCCTGGGTAAAGAATCTGACATACTCCTTTATCTCGCTGAAATCCTGCTTAAAAGCCGGGCCCAGCGGAAAGGCCGTTATGGCCAGGTGGTTGTCGCTACCGCCTATGGTGTATTTTCCCTCCAGACGGTAAATGTTTCTGTGGTTTACGTGGTGGCTGTCGTATGACAGCTCATGGTTCAGGTAGAGGGCAATGATGATCGCCCCACTGATTCCCACGGTGAGGCAGAACACATTGATCAGGGTGTACAGCTTGCTGCGCATCATGTTGCGCCATGCTGACTTCAGGTAATTTCTGAACATCTTTGTTTGGTTGTTAGGTTGTGTGTTTCAGGCAGTGGCTTGCAACAGGCAAGCGGAGGGGGTCAATGCAAAGGGGAGCAGGACGTTAAATGGCCTTGCTCCCCTTTATGCCGGCAGGCCTACGGGCCTTTTTGGGGCTTATTGTTCGGTTTGTTCCGTGGAGGCAAGCACAAACTCGGTGGCTTTGTCCTCGGTGACAATCTGGCCGTCGAACAGGCGGATAATGCGCTGGGCATAGGATGCGTCGCGCTGGGAGTGGGTCACCATGATGATGGTGGTTCCGTTCTTGTTCAGGGTTTCGAGCAGGTTCATGACCTCGTCCCCATGGGTGGAGTCGAGGTTCCCGGTCGGCTCATCCGCCAGAATGATATGGGGCTTGGCGACCACGGCACGGCAAACGGCTACCCTTTGCTGCTGACCACCGGAGAGTTGCAGCGGAAAGTGGTTCTTGCGGTGCATGATCTGCATTTGCTCGAGCACTTCCTCAACCCTTTTCTTGCGGTCAGCGGCGCTGTATCCCAAATAGATCAGCGGAAGCTCCACGTTCTCAAAAACGCTCAGCTCATCGATCAGGTTAAAGTTCTGGAATACGAATCCGATATTGCGCTTGCGCAGGTTGGCGCGCTGTTTTTCGGAATACTTTGAAACTTCGTGGTCCACAAAGAAGTACTGGCCGCCACTGGGGTTGTCAAGCAATCCCAGGATGTTCAGGAGGGTGGACTTGCCGCAACCGGACGGGCCCATGATGGCGACAAATTCCCCTTCCTTGATTTCAAATGAAACCTGGTTCAGGGCGGTGGTTTCCACTTCTTCGGTGCGAAATACTTTTGTTAAATCTACTGTTTTGATCATGGCTGAAAATTTTGGGTTATGGGGTTTTTTTTGGATTTCTTGTTGTTTAATAGGACGTGACCGGGTCTGTTTTGTTACTTATATGGGACGATTTATTTTTACTTATCTGAAGATCAGGCGCTCTTTTGCACCATAGCTATCATAGGATGAAACGATCACCTGCTCGCCAGGCTCCAGCCCCTCAAGCACCTCGTAATGGTGGATGTTCTGGCGGCCGATGCGGATGCTGCGCTTGGTGGCCTGTGAGCCGGATGCATCCAGGACATAGATCCAGTTGCCACCGGTCTCCTGGTAGAAGCCGCCACGCGGGATGATGAGTGCCTCGGCTACCCCGCTGAACTGCAGTCTCAGCTGGATGGTCTGCCCGCGGCGGATGCCTTCCGGCTCCCTCCCGTTGAACTGCAGATCCACTTCAAAGGCACCGCCGGTAATATTGCTGTATATCTTGTTGATTTCCAGGTCATAGGTTTCGCCGGCATAATCGAACGAAGCCTGCTGCCCGATAAAGGTCCGATTTACATAGCGTTCGTCGATGCGGGCCCGTAGCTTGAAACCGTCGAGCACATCGATCTGTCCGAGGTTCTCCCCGGAACTCTTGGTCTCTCCGCGCTCAGAGCTGAAGGACGAAAGCTGGCCGGAAATAGGCGACCTGAGGGTCAGGTTCTCCAGGTTCCTGTGCAGCATTTCGATGTTGTCACCAACGCGATCGATATAATGGGTAATCTGTTGCATCTGGTTGGAAATATACAGTGAGTCATGACGCATGGTGCG
>SLSG01000014.1 GCA_007130545.1 Bacteroidales bacterium
CGGCTCTCCAGTTCCACATCCCCGAACGGGGCAGGCATGCTGTTTACCAATGCATCCCGCACGCTTTTCAGGACCTTTTCCTTTTGGGTGCTTTCCTTCATATAAGGTTATTTCTTTCCCTGCTGACCGTCTCCGGCCGGGCCATCATGTTCACCACCTTTGTCAGGGCCATCCTGCGGACCGTCTCCGGCCGGGCCATCCTTCCGGCCGTCTCCGGCAGGCGTTTCATCCGTCTGACCGTCTTCGGAAGGCGTTTCATCCGTCTGACCGTCTCCGGAAGGCGTTTCATCCCCCTGGTCATTGTTGTTGACCGGGTATTTCGACTGCTCCTCGCTGGTGTCGAAGGGCCGTTTTCCGAAAATGGCCTCCAGGTCTTCCCGGAACAGCACCTCTTTTTCAAGCAATAGCTTGGCTAGTTTCTCCAGCTTATCCTTATTCTCGGCCAGCACGGTCTTGGCCCGCTTGTAAGCGGCTTCCACGAGTTCATGGACTTCCTCGTCGATGGCCTGTGCAGTATGCTCGGAATAGGGCTTCTGGAAGGAATATTCACTTTGCCCGCTTGAATCGTAATAGCTGATGTTGCCGATTCGCGGGTTCAGTCCGAAGTACACCACCATTGCAAAGGCCTGCTTTGTTATCTTCTCCAGGTCATTCAAGGCCCCGGTAGAGATCTTGCCGAAGAACAGGTCTTCGGCAGCTCTTCCGCCCAGGGTGGCGGTAATTTCATCATACATCTGCTCATAAGTGGAGATCTGCCGTTCCTCCGGCAGGTACCAGGCCGCACCAAGGGCCTTGCCCCGGGGCACAATGGTCACCTTCACCAGCGGGTGGGCGTATTCCAGCAGCCAGCTGACCGCTGCATGCCCGGCTTCGTGATAAGCGATCACCTTTTTCTCGTGTGGAGAAATGATCTTGTTCCGCTTCTCAAGTCCGCCAATAATCCGGTCAACCGCATCCAGGAAGTCCTGCCGTTCCACCAGTTTCTTGTTGCGTCTGGCGGCAATCAATGCGGCTTCGTTACACACATTCGCAATATCGGCTCCTGAGAAACCGGGGGTTTGTTTTGCCAGGAAATCGGCGCTCACTTTTTCGTCCAGCTTCAGCGGCTTCATATGCACCTTGAAGATGGCCTTGCGCTCCACGAGGTCAGGCATCTCCACATGAATCTGTCTGTCAAAGCGTCCGGCCCTCAGCAATGCCCGGTCCAGTATGTCGGCCCGGTTGGTAGCTGCAAGGATGATCACGCCCACGTTGGTGCCAAAACCGTCCATTTCGGTAAGCAGTTGGTTCAGGGTGTTTTCCCGTTCATCATTGGCCCCGGTCACGGGGTTTTTGCCACGGGCCCGGCCAATGGCGTCGATCTCATCGATAAAGATAATACACGGCGCCTTTTCCTTGGCCTGTTTAAATAAGTCCCTGACCCTGGAGGCTCCCACCCCCACAAACATCTCGACAAAGTCTGATCCGCTGAGGGAAAAGAAAGGAACCTGGGCCTGGCCTGCGACAGCTTTTGCCAGCAGCGTTTTACCTGTACCGGGTGGTCCGACCAGCAGGGCACCCTTGGGGATCTGCCCGCCCAGGTCGGTATATTTTTCAGGGTTTTTCAGAAAGTCCACAATCTCCATCAGCTCCACCTTGGCTTCCTCCAGTCCGGCTACATTCTTAAAGGTCACCGTCACGTGGGTGTCCTTGTCGAACAGGGTTGCCTTGGATTTCCCGATATTGAAGATCTGTCCGCCGGGTCCGCCTCCACCCGCCATCCTGCGCATGATAAAGATCCAGAAAGCGATCAACAGACCGATCGGCAGCAGCCAGCTCAGAATATCCCCTCCCCAGTTACGGCGTGTCTCCGGATAGACCGGAAAACGCTCCTCCCTGGGCCAGTCGGCCTGAACATCCCGGATCAGGCGTTCAAAATTCTCCACGGAGGCAATCTGGAACGTATAGTTCGGCACGGTCCCCTCCCCCACGCCGGTCCGCACATTGGCATCCTCATACTTTTCCTTGTGCAGGCGGTCTGCCTTGATGAAGACCTCTACGATTTCCTGGTTGACAATCCTGATCTTTTCTATGTCGGTACTGCCATCCTCCAGCACGAGCATTTCATTCTCGAAGCGCATCTGGGAGATCTCCGGCGCGCTTCCGCCCCAGTTCAGGAATTGTATTCCGATGAAAACAATGGCCAGGATGGCGTAAACCCAATAGAAGTTAAAGCCGGGTTTTTTCTTGCCAGGTTCGCCCCCCTGTTTGGGAGGTCCGGGACGCTTACCGGAATTCGGGCCGGGTTTCTGTTCGTATTTTTTTTTGGTATCCATTTATACTAAATAGTTAACAGCATTGGTCATGCCATGTAAAAGCAGCCGGACCTTATTCATTCGTCTGACGCATACTTGTGGGATGGTGCATCCGCCCACAATTGTTCCAGCTGGTAAAATTGCCTGACCGGCTCCTGGAAAATATGCACCACGACATCCAGGTAGTCCAGCAAGATCCACTCAGCATTTCCAGCCCCCTCCCGCCTGCTGGGATTAACGCCGGTAGCCTTTTTGACGGCCTCCTCCACCGATTCGCCAATGGCGTTCACATGGGTACGCGAGGTCCCATGACAAACAACGAAATAGTCACAAACTGTGGATTGAATCTTGTCCAGATGGAGGCTAACGATATCCTTCCCTTTCTTATCCTGTATTCCTTTTACGATTGCGTCAAGCAAAAGCAGTGTCTGGTCTTTCGCTTTGGGTTTCCTCATTCGGTGCAGTGGTTTGTTTTTGCAAAATTAAC
>SLSG01000275.1 GCA_007130545.1 Bacteroidales bacterium
CCCCTCTCACCCCATCGCCCCGGGTTACTGCACGCACCATCTCCCCATTCTCATAAGTGATGCCGATGGCTATGCCGTCAAACTTCAACTCACAGACATACTCAAAATCTTCGTCAAGGCTTTTTCGCACCCTGGTATCGAATGCTATCAGTTCTTCCTTGCTGTAGGTATTTCCAAGGGAAAGCATGGGGTAGTTGTGGACAACTACCGGGAACTTTCGGGTTACCTGTCCGCCTACCCGCTGAGAGGGGGAGTTCTTGTCAAGGAGGTCCGGGAAACGGTTTTCCAGCCGGATCAACTCCTCCATCAGCATATCATAGTCGTAGTCGCTGATCCGGGGTTGGGCCAGAACATAGTATTGGTGATTGTGCTCGTTGATCAGCCTGCTCAGCTCCTCAATGCGTTCTTTCGCAACGGATCGGTCCATATCCTATCGTTGTTTGAGCCGGTAGACTGGCTGCCGGTTATTATGGTCCGCCAATAATGAGGTTCAGGTCTTTGGAGTTGATGCAGAGTACCGGGATCTTCTCCTGGTTATAGATCAGTTTTTCATCGTCAGAACCAAACAATGCCCAGCTGATTTTTCCGGGATCGGTGGATATCACGATGGCATCGGCTTGCTGTTTCAATGCAAATTCCACAATTTGCTGGTGAAAGGGTTTGCCGGGCTCCGCAACGGTTTCTGTATGCTTTACCCCATGCTGGTCCATAATCCGGAGGACCTGGTTCAGGTCTGCACGCATCTTGTTCTTTTCGGCTTTCCCATCGGGATTCATCGAAAGGATGTGAAATACCGAGCCGGCAAATTTCCCAAGGTGGTTCGCCCACTTCACTTTTTGCTTGGAGCCCAGTTCCAGGTCAAGCGGATAGACGATGTTTTTGAAGCTGTTCCCCTCCGCAAGCTTTTTTACCGACAGCACGGGAGCCGGTGAACGCTTGATCACCTTCAGGATGAAACTTCCAAGCAGCCGCTGTATGCCAATCTTTCCATGGGTGCCGATAACGACATACGTGGCATTCTGGTCCCGCGCAATGTCCCCGATGGTCGAAAAGATACTGCCCTCACGTGACTCGAAGCTCGCTTCAACAGGATAGGCGGATGTCACCTTGCCAGCCTCCTCCTGTAGCTTCCGGTCAATATGGTCAATCCCTTTATTCTCACTCTGTAGCTTCTTTCGGGTTTTCTTGTTGATGACGTGCACGATGTGCACCTTGGCATTGAGCACTTTGGCAAAGGCTGCAGCGTTGTCGATGGCATAATCTCCGACCTGGGTAAAATCGGTTGCCGCCAGGATCACACTTTTCTGTTGGTTGGGTTCCATTGCTTGTGGGTTTGGTTATAAACTATTTGTCGGATATTATCCTGGCATATTCGTCGATGCTCACATGGTCATCGAAAGCCGAAAGCAGCTGTTCAATCTTTCCCAGGTTCCTGACTTTCTTTTCCTCCCTCAGGGCCCTGGCAGCATCGGTAAAATATACGTGGTCTCGGAAAAACAGGAATTGTCTTGCATACCATTCCCTGGCTTCAAACACGCGGTCATGGTTTTCGGTCCATTCCAGGAACAGCTTCCGGGCAATAGGGAAAAAATCGTCCCTGCCGATATAGTCCAGGTCAGCATCGCACAGAATCATCCCCAACTTGTTCGCGGGCTGCTGAGGAACCTTGGTGGCCATGATCATCCGGCTGATATCACTGATCTGTTCCTCTTCGTACCCGAAGCCGGGAAGGACTTCCTTCGCATAGGAACAAGCCAGGGCTTCATTGTCATCATAGGCCCAAAGGTAGCCGGAATCATGAAAAAGAGCAGCTGTTTTCAGCAAGACCAGTTCTTTTCCTTTCACCCCTTCCATGTCGGCCAACTTTCTCACCGACCGGAGCACATCCAGGGTATGTTCGTAATTATGGTAGTGAAGTGACGGACTCAATTCTTCCTTCAGCTTGGAAAGGACCCGTCTCTTAACTTCGGTGTAATTCATAACCAAATATCGCATTTTTAAGAATAGCCTGCCAAAGCTGAACGAAAAATTGAAGTTTTTTATTATAAAGGAAGCCGGTAGTAAAGCGTGTAATGCAGCATCACGGATGTGTTCCCCCGCGGTCTTCCGTACCCGGGGATCACAAGTGGGTTGATCTGGCCCTCACTGCTCTGAGAGAGCAGGAAGCGCGTCCGGATGGCCCACCCCATGAAAAAGTCACTTCCGAGACGTGTTTTGACACCCCCGCCGATCTCCAGCCAATGGGCCAGGTGACGTTCTGCGGGCATGGAGGTGACAAAGTCTCCCCAATAAGGGTCGGATACCACAATATGTGGGGCCTGCTGGTTCATCGACCCAATGCCGTACCTGGCGGAAGCAATGATCAGGTCCTGGTGTATGGCATCCTTCCTGTCAAAAAAGTTATAATCGGCACCGATGCGCAGGAACCAGCCACCTGCTTCGTAGGTGTGAGAGGGCTTTTCCATGCTTACATCCAGCAGGCCACCTTCTATGGCGGCAAACCAATTCCTTTGCCACTCAAAGTCGGCCCAGACCTCCGTGCTGCGAACCTCCGGCTCAAGAAACCTCCTGGCCAGGGCCGAGACATCATAGCCTAGCCTCAGGGAAGGACGAAAAGGGGTTTCGGACTGCCCGTAAAGGGAAGCACTAAGACCCGTCAGCAGGAGCAGAAACAAAAACCTTGAGGTGCTCATCCTGGGAATTGCTTACCGTGTGATTATTCTTTTCGATGACCATGATGACATTGCC
>SLSG01000147.1 GCA_007130545.1 Bacteroidales bacterium
CATCGATCCCGATGCCAAGCAGGTCAGGGAATTCGATCACGGCGCTGATCAGGCGGTTGTGTCTGCTGCGCCAGACAAAATGCTGGTCAATGATGGCCGTGGTCAGCAGTCCGATTCCCCTGCCAATCTCAATATTGTCGGCCTCTATGGTGCGGAAGGTCGATTGGTACTCGGGATGCCGGCGCTCGTTGCCGGTAATCATTTTCTCGCTCATAACCGCCGCTCCTGCACTGGTGCCGGCAATCATGGCTCCCCCTTGCCAGGCATCCCATATGGCACTCATCACGGGCGTTTCCATGACAATGTCCATGAACCGGTTCTGGTCCCCCCCGCTGATATAAATCAGGCTGGCGCCGGCGATGGAATCCAGCTGGGAAGGGGTGGCCGGCACGTCCGGCAGGATGTTGAAGCCGGCCAGGGCCGTGATCCCCTGCTCCGTAAACTGTTCTCCCGACCAGATAATGGCCGAGTCAGGTTCTGCACTGGCCATGGGAAGGATCACCGCATATCCCTGCTCATGCAGGCCGGCTTCGGTGATCATGCGTTCGACAAGGGCCGTGGGACGGCTGCCGCCCCCGATGATGAACAGGGATCCTTTGCCCTGTGGGGTGTCGGACTCCTGCTGGTCCTGCGGTGCGCAGGAAAGGCAGAGGAGCATGGCCAGCAAAGTGATGGGAATAATTTTCATGGGCATGTGAAATAAGGGCTTGTGTATTTAGTTTCTGACCACCTCTATTTTGTCCAGGAACATGCGGTCGTTATCGGTCACGTCGTAATGCCTGATGGCGATGAACACCGACCGGCCCTGGTAGTCAGACAGGTCAATGGTCCGCTGCAACGGCGTCAGCCGTGGCGTTTCGGGGGCAAACCTTTCCTGGAACAGCAGCTCGAAATCTTCCGGGTTCATGCCCGTGTCGGAGATGAATACCCCATAGTGTTCCTGGCGGAACGCGGGGGTATTGGCCATAACGCCTACCCAGTAATTCAGGGTGATCTGTTGCCCGGGCTCCAGGCTTCCCAGCTCCAGGTGAGGGGTGATTACCCAGTTGTCGGGTGTCAGTGCGCCTTCGTCAGGATCCCACGACTGGCTCCTGAGGTGGCCGATCCCGTCCAAACTGGACCAGTACCAGTTGAACCCGTCCCCATCCAGGTCTACAATCGTCATCATTTCAGGAATGTCTTCCGCAGAGGTGAAATCCTCTACATACGGCAGCGGCAGGGCCCCGGTGGCCAGGGTGATGCTGGCGGTCCGTTCCAGGCGGTTGTAATGCAAGTCATTTGCGCTGGTAACCCTCAGGCTGATCGTGTATTGGCCCGATTCGGTATAAATCGCATAGGGATTTTCCTCGGTCGAGGTCTCTCCGTTTCCGAAGTCCCAATGGTAAGACTGGGCCAGGATGGAGTGGTTGGTGAACTGTACGCCAAAACCCGTGATGGCATCCCCTTCCCGCAGGGTGTCGACCTCCCAGGTGAAATTGGCCTGGGTGCTTGCCTGGGGGATGGGGATGGGGTCCTCCTTGCAGGAGTTGATCACCAGGGCTGCCAGGCCCATCGCGAACAGCATCAGGATATGATTTTTATTTGCTTTCATTTTTGTCGGATGTTTGATTTGTAAGGTTTAGTATCCGGGGTTCTGTACCATGCCCGGATTGTCATTGGCCAGGATCTCGGTCAGCGGAATGGGAAACAGGGTCTGGTCCGCAGAGCTTACATTCTCCAGCACCGCCTGGGCCCGGTTGGTCCTGACGAGGTCAAACCAGCGATGCCCCTCAAAAGCAAATTCCTTCATGCGCTGGGACTCAATCTCCAGGCGAAATGCCTGATAATTGTTGTCGGATATGGTTGTGGGCGCCAGCCCGGCCCTTACCCGTATGGCATCGATGTCCTGGCGGATGTTCGCCCCGCTGCCTTCCAGCAGTGTCTCGGCCTCTGCCCGTATCAGGTACATCTCGGCCAGGCGGAACACATAAGCGTTGTCGGTGCCCGCGACGATGTCGTTGTATTTGTTTGCATAGGGGTTGCCTGCCGCCATCCCGATGACCACATCCCTGCGGATGTCATCCGGTGCGAAGGAGTCAATGAAGTCCTGGGTGGGAGCGAACTCGTAGCGTCCGCTCATAGACGTGTGGAAAAAATACTCCGCATAGCGGTTGCGGTCCTGTTCGTTAAACTCCACCTCAAAAATGGATTCCCGGTTCGACTCACCTGAAAACAGCAAGGCATAATTCGTTTCCAGCTGCAGGTTCGGATGGTTGATGACCGCAGTGGCATGGGTTTTTGCGTCGTTCAGGTGGGCTGTTTGTCCGTCTAAGGCATACTGGTGCAGGGAAACCCTGGCCTTCAGTGCCTGGGCAGCCGGCCTGGAAGCCCTTCCGCGGATAATGTCAGCCGACAGGTGTTCTATCGCGAACTCCAGGTCGGTGTGGACAAGCTTGAGGACCTCGGTGACCGGCCTGCGGGGCACATTCAGGTCTTCTTCGTCGGCAAATACCGGTTCGCTGCGAATGGGCACGTCACCAAACAGCCTGACCAGGTCATAATGGTGGATTGCCCTTAGAAAATAAAGCTCCGCAAGGGCACGATCCTTTTGCTGGGCCGTCATGCCTTCCACCGTGGGTATCTGTGCAATGACATTGTTGATGCGGTTCAGGCCGTTGTAGATGCTTGCCCATATCCCTTCCACAATGACATTGTCTGCCAGGATGCTGTTGTTGTTGATCTGGTTGTACCCGGCCG
>SLSG01000205.1 GCA_007130545.1 Bacteroidales bacterium
CCCCGGGTTACTGCACGCACCATCTCCCCATTCTCATAAGTGATGCCGATGGCTATGCCGTCAAACTTCAACTCACAGACATACTCAAAATCTTCGTCAAGGCTCTTTCTAACCCTGGTATCGAATGCGGTCAGTTCTTCCTTGCTGTAAGTGTTGCCAAGGGAAAGCATGGGGTAGTTGTGGATGACTACCGGGAACTTTCTGGTTACCTGCCCGCCTACCCGCTGACTGGGGGAGTTCTTGTCAAGGAGGTCCGGGAAGCGGTTTTCCAGTCCAATCAACTCCTCCATCAGCATATCATAATCGTAGTCGCTGATCCGGGCCTGGGCCAGAACATAATATTGGTGGTTGTGCTCGTTGATCAGCCTGCTCAGCTCCTCAATGCGTTCTTTCGCAACGGATCGGTCCATATTCATTATCGTTGTTTGGCCCGGTAGACTGGCTTCCGGCCATTATGGTCCGCCAATAATGAGGTTCAGGTCTTTGGAGTTGATGCAGAGTACCGGGATCTTCTCCTGGTTATAGATCAGCTTTTCATCGTCAGAACCAAACAATGCCCAGCTGATTTTTCCGGGATCGGTGGATATCACGATGGCATCGGCTTGCTGTTTCAATGCAAATGCCACAATTTGCTGGTGAAAGGCTTTGCCGGGCTCCGCAACGGTTTCTGTATGTTTTACCCCATGCTGGTCCATAATCCTGATGACCTGGTTCAGGTCTGCACGCATCTTATTCTTTTCGGCTTTCCCATCGGGATTCATCGAAAGGATGTGAAATACCGAGCCGGCAAATTTACCGAGGTGGTTCGCCCACTTCACTTTTTGCTTGGATCCCAGTTCCAGGTCAAGCGGATAGATGATGTTTCTGAAGCTGTTCCCCTCTGCAAGCTTTTTTACCGACAGCACGGGGGCCGGTGAACGCTTGATCACCTTCAGGATGAAGCTTCCAAGCAGCCGCTGGATGCCGATCTTCCCATGCGTGCCGATAACGACATACATGGCATTCTGGTCCTGCGCAATGTCCCCGATGGTCGAAAAGATACTGCCCTCACGTGCCTCGAAACTCGCCTCAACAGGATAGGCGGAAGTCACCTTGCCAGCCTCCTCCTGTAGCTTCTGTTCAATATGGTCAATCCCTTTATTCTCACTCTTTAGCTTTTTTCGGGTTTTCTTGTTGATGACGTGCACGATGTGGACCTTGGCATTAAGCACCTTGGCAAAGGCTGCAGCGTTGTCGATGGCGTAATCCCCGACCTGGGTAAAATCGGTTGCAGCCAGGATCACACTTTTCTTTTGGTTGGGTTCCATTGCTTGTGGGTTTGGTTATAAACTATTTGTCGGATATTATCCTGGCATATTCGTCAATGCTCAAATGGTCATCGAAAGCCGAAAGCAGCTGTTCGATCTTCCCCAGGTTCCTGACCTTCTTTTCCTCCCTCAGGGTCCTGGCAGCATCAGTAAAATATACGTGGTCACGGAAAAACAGGAATTGCCTTGCATACCATTCCCTGGCTTCAAACACGCGGTCATGGTTTTCGGTCCATTCCAGGAACAGCTTCCGGGCAATAGGAAAAAAATCGTCCCTGCCGATATAGTCCAGGTCTGCATCGCACAGGATCATTTCCAACTTGTCCGCGGGCTGCTGCGGAACCTTGGTGGCCATGATCATCTGGCTGATGTCACCGATCTGTTCCTCTTCGTAACCGAAGCCGGGAAGGACTTCCTTCGCATAGGAACAAGCAAGGGCTTCATTGTCATCATATGCCCATAGGTAGCCGGAATCATGGAAAAGAGCGGCTGTCTTCAGTAAGACCAGTTCTTTTCCTTTCACCCCTTCCATGTCGGCCAACTTTCTGACCGACCGGAGCACATCGAGGGTATGTTCGTAATTATGGTAGTGAAGTGACGGACTCAATTCTTCCTTCAGCTTGGAAAGGACCAGTCTCTTAACTTCGGTGTAATTCATAACCAAATATCGCATTTTTAAGAACAACCTGCCAAAGGCTGAACGAAAAATTGAAGTTTTTTATTATAAAGGAAGCCGGTAGTAAAGCGTGTAATGCAACATCACGGATGTGTTACCCCGCGGTCTTCCGTATCCGGGGATTACAAGTGGGTTGATTTGGCCCTCACTGCTTTGAGAGAGCAGGAAGCGCGTCCGGATGGCCCATCCCATGAAAAAGTCCCTTCCGATACGTGTTTTGACACCCCCGCCAATCTCCAGCCAATGGGCCAGGTGGCGCTCTGCGGGCATGGAAGTGACAAAGTCTCCCCAGTATGGGTCGGATATCACAATGTGTGGGGCCTGCTGGTTCATCGACCCAATGCCGTACCTTGCGGAAGCAATGACCAGGTCCTGGTGAATGGCATCCTTCCTGTCCAAAAAGTTATAATCGGCACCGATGCGCAGGAACCAGCCGCCTGCTTCGTAGGTGTGAGAGGGTTTTTCCATGCTTACATCCAGCAGGCCCCCTTCTATGGCGGCAAACCAATTCCTTTGCCACTCCCAGTCGGCCCAGAACTCCGTGCTGCGGACCTCCGGCTCAAGAAACCTCCTGGCCAGGGCCGAAACATCATAGCCTACCCGCAGGGAAGGACGAAACAGGGTTTCGGTCTGCCCGTAAAGGGAAGCACTAAGACCCGTCAGCAGGAGCAGAAACAAAAACCTTGAGGTGCTCATCCTGGGAATTGCTTACCGTGTGATTATTCTTTTCGATGACCATGATGACATTGCC
>SLSG01000226.1 GCA_007130545.1 Bacteroidales bacterium
CTCCAGGAGCAGATCCCTGTTCGCAGGATCCCGCCTGGTCCGAATCAAGGGTTCAAGGGCCTCCGTCATGGCTGTCAGATCGCGTGCCAGGGAAAGGCTTCGGGCCAGGTCACGGTATCGGGTATTCAGATCCCGGAAAACCTGTTCGCCAAGGCCCTGTCTGCCAAGTCTGAGCATACTCCTTATCCGCTTAAAGGAAAGCCTGGCCTCGTGGATGTGATGATGAACGCGGGCATTCCCTTCCAGGTGATGGATGGCCTGGTGATTGTAAAACAAGAGAATCCGGTGCATATTGTTCCGGAATGACAGGGCAGGGTTAATGACCAGGTGCTTCATGCTAAATGTTTTCCTTTGCTATTCCAGCTCATCCAGCAAGGAGGGACCGCGATCCCTTTCCTGCCGCTGGCGGTATTCATTGAATCGGTAGGTAAGCCCGATGAACAGGACCCGGCTTTCGGTGGTCCGCACAAGCCTGGAGGTGAAAGAGTCCCCGTAGGTGTACATATCAAACCCCCTTGTCTTGAAAACGTCACTCAACCTGAGGGTGATCGTTCCGTTGCCATTCAGGACATCGGTTCGAACAGCCAGGTCAAGGTAATAGACCTCGTTCAGAATCCCCTGACCCCCTTGCTGCTGGCAACCGCCCCCGGTGGTTCGGCCGGCGGTGATAGTCGGACTGTGGTAATGAAATCTGGCCTGCAGGTCATAACGGCCCATGATGGTCCAGTTGGAAGTGCCCTGAACCATCCAGGCGTCGCCCTGGTGCTTCCAGTCCGGCAACTTCTCATCCTCCAGCCGGGTATGGAAATAGCTGGCATTGCCCGAAACCCGCCAGGTTTTGGAGACCGGGGTGCTGAACAGGAATTCCAGCCCATAGGAAATCCCGTTCCGGAGGTTTTCAAAAGTGGTTTGGGTTTGGGGGTTCTCCGGACTGAACAGGGTCATTTCCCTGGATATGATATCAGAAGTTCTCCTGTAAAAGAACACCGAATGAAAGCTTTTCCGGTTTTCGGCAAAATGATGCCCCAACTCGTACGAGTCGATGTATTCGGGCTTCAGTAACGGATTGCCAAAGCTGATGTTCATCGGGTCGCTGTAATTCACGAACGGGTTGAGCATGGACATGGAAGGCCGGTTCACGCGTTTGGAATAATTCGCGGAGAAACTATGGTTGCCCTCCGGGAAATACTTCAGGTGGGCGCTGGGAAACAGGTTGCGGATCGTCCTGTCACTCGTTTCGGTTGTGGTCCGCTGCTCCGAATGCACATCGTGCTGTTCCGCCCGAATCCCTGCCTGCAGTTGAAAGTCCCCCATGGCACGGGAGAAGATCCCATAAAGGGAATGTATGGACTCGGTATAAAGGAAATAGTTGCTGAATGTGGCATTGGGTTCAAAAAACCCTGTGGCCGGGTTCAGGTCATAAAAGCCAAAGTCATCTTCCACATGGCGGTAAAGGGACTTGACCCCTGTTTCGATACGGCTGTGTTCGCCGATGGGCTGGGTGTAGTCCGCCTGAACACTGAACATGGTGCCGGGGGTGAGGCTGTGGTCGTATTTTATCTCTTTTCTCCCGGGGTCACCCAGAGGCTCGACGGTAATGTCGCGCAGGGTCTCTCCTGCAGTGGTGGAAAAATAGGCATCGGCCAGCAACTTCCTGCCATTGCGGTCAAAGTCATGGGTATAGCTGAGGATATACTCCTGCCCGAATCCTTCGAACCGGCGCTCCATGCTTGTGGCCACATCCTGATAAAGGGGGATGAAAAGCCCTACCTGGGAATAGTTTCTTGGCCGGGTGTCCCGCAGGCTGAAGGCGGCACTGGCAGAAAGCGTCTGGTTGTCTCCCAGAAAATAATCTGCTCCAAGTTTGAAGTTGTTAAAGATCCCCTTACGGAAAAAATCCTCTTGCTGCCTGATAAAGACCAGGGTGTCTCCCTGGGTATTGATGCGGTCCTGGTCATTCAGGTTCAAGCCCGTCATTTGCTGAAGGCGGAAGTCGTAATTGCCGAACAGGTTGAGCCGGTCGATGCGGTGGTTGAGGTGGACGGACCCATTCGCCTTGTTCCCGGTCCCTGCATTCAGGCTGACCATCCCGTTGGTTCCATGCTGGCGCTGTCTTTTCAGCACGATGTTGATAATCCCGGAAGTGCCGTCGGGGTCATACCGGGCCGATGGGTTGGTGATCACCTCTACCCGGTCGATCATGGTGGCTGGTACCTGATCCAGGCTCATGAAGTGGGATGGCCTGCCATCCACCAGGATGTTCACATTCGTGCTGCCGCGCAGGCTGATCCTTCCTTCGAAGTCGACTGCAACCGAAGGGATGCCCTCCAGAATCTCGACCGCCGAACCTCCCGTGGAGGTAAGGTCGCTGCCCACGGCATACACCCGTTTGTCCAGGTTGAACATAAGCACCTCCCTCTCGGCCGTAATGGTAACGGCCTGCATCATTTCCTCCCCGGGCTGCAATGCCACGGATCCCAGGTCCAGGGAGGGTTCCTGCCGGGTAATGCGTACGTCCTCCAGCGTCTGCGTTTGAAATCCCATGAAGGAGAATCTGATATGGTAAATGCCCGGGGGAACGTCCCCGATGCGGAAAGAACCGTCGTGGTTGCTGATGCCCCCTGTGACCATTTTGTTGTCCGGCTGGCTTAACACCACGATGTTGACGTACTCCATGGGGGTGCCGCTGAAGGATTCCGTCACGCGCCCGCTCAATGTTCCCGAAACACC
>SLSG01000004.1 GCA_007130545.1 Bacteroidales bacterium
ATTTATCCCGCTTTTTTTCTCAGTCGGATGGAGCCTTCCGCCATCATGAAGGCCAACCTGCCCAATAAAGGGGGTAGCGCCACCTTGCGAAAGGCATTGGTGGTGTTTCAGTTCGTAATCTCCATCATACTGATCGCCGGAACCATCACCGTGGAAAAGCAGCTGCGGTTCCTGCAGGAGAAGGACATGGGTTTTACCACAGACAACAGGATGGTCGTAACCTTCCAGGCAAGGGATGCACGAGACCGTATCGAAACCATTGAAAACACGATACGTCAGAATCCCTCGATCGTAAGTACCACAAAGAGCACGGCCATCCCCGGATTGGGGGCCAACTTGCATGCCGTGAAAGTCGAAATGGAAGGCGAAATGGCTGATGGCACCATCTCATCCTACCACGTGGACCCAGCCTTTATGGATGTGATGGAAATCGAGTTGCTTGAAGGCCGGAACTTTGACCGGGAGCTGAGGGCAGACGTCAACTCGGCCATTCTGGTCAATGAGTCCGCTGTCAGGCGGTTCGGCTGGCACGATGACCCCATCGGCAAGCGCATACAGTGGAACTTCAACGATGAAGGTGTTCCACAGACCACGCTGCAGGTGGTAGGCGTGTTTAAGGACTTTAACTACCTGACCCTGGAAAATCCCATTGACCCGCTGATGATGCTGCTGCCCGAAAATATCTTTTCCTACCGCGCCATCATCGTGGAATACCTTCCCGGCAGGGAAAGTGAGGTGACCGCCTTTCTGGAGGAAACGGCAAGGACTTTTGAACCTGCACGTCTGCCTTCGGTAAATCCCCTCAATCATGGGTTCAGGGACCAGTTTGAATCCGAAGAAAAGCTGGGCCGCATATTCCGGATTTTTGCGCTGGTCTGTATCATCATCAGCTTTCTGGGGCTATTCGGACTCTCCTCATTTACCACCGAGCAGCGAAAGAAAGAGATCGGAGTCAGAAAGGTCCTGGGCTCATCCGGCTGGAGCATCCTGTGGCTGTTTTACAAAGACTTTTCGATATTGGTGCTGATTGCCTCTGTCATCGCCGGACCCGTGGCGTGGTTGCTGATGAGCCGCTGGCTGCAGGGATTTACCTACCAAATAACCATGGGACTTGGTCCGATTCTCCTGTCGGCACTGCTGTCAATGGTTATTGCCATCCTCACGGTCAGCTACCACACCTATATGGCCGCACGCATGAACCCGGTGGATGCCATTCGGGCGGAATAAGCGGGCCTTTGATTGTGGCAAGCAGATGGGCAACACCCCGCATTCAGGCCGCACAGGCCCTGAAGAAAGGTTTTCCGGATTTTTTTAATACCTTTATATGAAGGAGCATGGGCTCCCCGGCCAAGCGGGGAGTCGCTTGTTATAAACCGTGTAATACATGAGGGAAATTGTCATTTCAGGCCAGATGAAAATGGCCGACATCATCACCGCTGATAAGCGTGCCATGTTATTGATGCCACGATTCGGGATAGACATGGGCGTAGGGGACAAAACAGTGAAACAGATCTGCCGGGAACAAGGCATTCAACTCGACTTTTTCCTGCTGATGGTGAACGTATTCCTCCACCCCCACTTCTTCCCCGGGAAAAAACTGAAAAATGTCGATGTGACGCTCCTGCTGCTATACCTGGCCAACGCCCACGAATACTATATCCGGGAGAAAATACCCGCCCTGCAGACCCTGGTCGGGGAATTCCTGTTCCGGCTGGAGCAGCCCGCCCGGGGCCAGTTCGACAGATTCTTCCGGGAATACATCCGGGAGGTAATCGAACACATCGAGTACGAGGAAAAGATCGTTTTCCCCTATGTCCAGTCTTTGGTCAAACCGGCAGATGCCGGCAGCAAAGCGACGGACCCATCCGACGAAGATTTAAAAGCCATACAGGAAAAGGGAATCGGAGAATTTGAAAAGCGGCACAACGATATCGAGGAAAAACTCTCCGACCTGAAGAACCTGCTGATCAAATATGTACCCCCGGCCGGGGATCGTTACCTTCGGATCCGGGTGCTGAACGAGCTGATTGACCTGGAGCAGGACCTGAACGACCATGCCAGGTTGGAGGACAAGGTGTTGATCCCCATCGTGGAAGATATTGAGAAACAATTGCATAAGCGTTGAGATGCCATCAAGTGTGATCATAGCGGAGCATTCCGAGATCATTCGCAGGGGCCTTGCGGATATCCTGGAAAAAAGCGGACTGTTTGACCGGATCCGGGAGGTAGCCTGCGCGGCAAACCTGATGGACCTCGTGAAACGGACCCATCCCGATGTACTGGTGGTAAACCCGGGCATGGTGGATAGCCATTTCAGTGACCAGCTTAAAAACAGTAGCGGGACGCGCCCAAGGCTGGCAGCCATTGTCTACAGCTTCCACGAGGAAGCCGTTCTGGAGGGGTTCGACGAGCTCATCCCCATCAATGATACCCGCGCAAAGATCCAGAAAAAGCTCGTGGCCCTGGTCAACGCCACCCCCGTTGAAAATCAGGAAACCGACCACGGACTGAGTCCGAGGGAAACTGAGGTGCTCCGGGAGCTGGTCAGGGGTCTCAGCAACAAGGAAATTTCAGAAAAACTGTTCATTTCCACGCATACGGTGATGTCGCACCGAAAAAACATCACCCAGAAGCTGAATATCAAAAGCGTGGCCGGTCTGACCGTCTATGCCATTTTGAACAAGATCATCAAAATGGAGGAACTCGGTCCGTCCTGACGGGCAGCCCC
>SLSG01000251.1 GCA_007130545.1 Bacteroidales bacterium
CCGTCTCGGCGGCCTTGAAGATAAGCTCCGGATCGGTTTCTATGAACAGGGAAGTGCGGATCCCGTTGGCTTTGAATTCTGCCACCACGTCCTTCAGCAGGGAAGCGTGCTTGATGGTATCCCATCCCGCGTTTGAGGTCAGGGCATTGGGCGGGTCGGGTACCAGTGTGACCTGAGCCGGTTTTACCCCGATGACCAGGTCCATGAACTTGCGGTTGGGATAGCCTTCGATGTTGAATTCAGTGGTGACCAAGGGTTTCAGGTCCAGCACGTCCTGGTAACGGATGTGACGTTCGTCGGGGCGGGGGTGTACGGTGATTCCCTGCGCGCCGAACCGCTCGCAGTCGATGGCTGCCTTTACAAGGTCGGGCACACTGCCGCCCCGGGCATTGCGCAGGGTGGCGATCTTGTTGATGTTTACACTTAGCCTGGTCATGGTAGATGTTTTTCAGTGATAGACAAAGTTATAATCTATTTCAGAAAAATGCCCAATACTGGGGAGAGATTGCAGAGGCAGTATGATTATGACAATAACGCTTGGTTCATACATCTAAAACATTTAAGTTTGCCGGCGCTGTTTTGGCGGACATGCTTTCTATACTTTCTAATTTTTTACTTTTTAATTCGGGAAAGAAAAATGATAACAACTAAACACAAGCCATTCTGGTTATTTTTTCTGCTGTTGATTTCCGCCAATGTGTCGCATGCACAGATCACCATTTCCCACACTTTTGGAGACAGTCCGCTCCCAGAGCCCAATGGTGTAATAAACACTTCGGCTGGCACCCAGCTGGGCCGCTTGTTAAGGAACGGCATACCCACAACTTGTACCAGCAATTATGCGGCATCTTTATTTAATCCAGGCACGACGTACGCACATGAGACATACACTTTCAGGGCGAACACCACGGGATGCCTCGAAATAGATGTGACCCAGACATCTACCAGTCTATATGTTGCCGTTTATTCAGGCGCATACGATCCAAATAATATTGTCGCTAACCGGATCGCTGAACAGGGTTCAAGTTTGGTCGGGCCATTTGGCGGGGAGGTTGTTGGCGGTCAAGAATATACGCTGGTTATCATGGAATCTTTTCAGGGTGCCTCAGGTTCGATTTACACGATCACACTGGACAATGCGATGGAGTCCGCTCCTGTTCCAATCTCCAGATGGTGGATTTTATCCACAATGGTTTTCATCCTGTTGTTTTTGGTTTTTCGGAGCCGTTTCCTCAATGCATGACCCTTACCGGAATCATTTAAAACTTAAATATTCAAAAGAGATGAAGTCCATTATATTAGCCCTTGTTTTTTTATTGATTACGCTGCATTCTGCCGCATCCGGCCTGAATGGAAAGTTTATTGCTGAAACCAATGATGGTCAAATTGCAGTTCTGTTTTTGGAGTCGGATGGATCATCCCTATCCGGTACGCTTGCGATAGGAAGCTCCACGGGAATTATTAAGGATGGAACCATTGACGGGGAGCAGCTATCCTTTGTGGTTAACTTTCCCGAACACGATGTGCCGGTTGCCTATAATGGGACCATTGGTGAGGGGAACACAATTGAGGTTTCAAGCAGCGGATCACCTGGTGGAGAGGTAACCCTGGCCTTTTCGCCAGAAGCAAAATAAGGCCAGGCTTCGGCCTTATTATCACCTTCTTATACACCCCAATAAAAAAACCACCTGCAGATTCTTGTCTGAAGATGGCTTAAAGTCGTGGTCACGTCATACATAACACGACGGGGACCCTGGCCCCAAAAAGAGCGGGAAATGGGATTCGAACCCACGACCCTCAGCTTGGGAAGCTGATGCTCTACCCCTGAGCTACTCCCGCTTTTGGCCGGTGAACGGCCGTAAAAGCAAAAGTAATAAATTCTTTTTTATAAAAAATCTGTAACTTCACATTGGAATATTATCGCGTGCAAATATGCTGATGAAGACCTATTTCAGTGACCTGGTGGTTCCTCTGAAACCATCCGACACAGGGAATATTGCCCTGGGAATGATGGATGACCTGCGCTTGTCCCACCTGCCGATCGTGAACGGGGACAAACTGCTGGGGGTCATCTCCGAGTTGCAGGTCCTGAACCTGGATGACCTGGAGCAACCCCTTTGCCACCAGCGCCTCCCGATCCCCAGGCCTTATGTGCAGCAGTCACAGCACTTCTATGATGTGATCAGGCTGGCCGTTGCCGAAAAGCTCAGCGTGGTGCCCGTGCTGGATGACAGGGAGAACTACCTGGGCTGCATCACCATTGACAAGATTGCCACGATGATGGGTGAGATTGCCTCGGTCAGGCAGCCTGGCGGCATTCTTGTTCTGGAAGTGAACGAACACGAATATTCCCTCAGCGAGATCGCCCGCATCGTCGAGTCGAACGATGCCAAGGTGTTGAGTTCCTACATCGCTGCCTTCCCCGACAGCACCCGCCTGGAGGTCACCATCAAGGTGAACCGGATCGACCTCTCACCGATCATTCAGACCTTCAACCGCTACAATTACACCATTACCGCTTCCTTTTCGGAAGAAAGCAGGATGGACGACCTGCTCAGCAGCCGCTTTGACTCGCTGATGAATTACCTGAATATTTAATATCTTTGAAATTTTTCGGATGAAGACACAACCTCGTTTGAGCTTCTGGCAAATCTGGAACATGAGTTTCGGTTTTTTGGGCATTCAGTTCGGGTTTGCCCTTCAAAATGCCAATGTCAGCCGCATTTTTGAAAGCCTGGGGGCAGATATCGGCACCATCCCCATTCTCTGGATCGCGGCGCCGGTTACCGGCTTGATTGTTCAGCCCATAGTCGGATACCTCAGTGACAATACCTGGAACCGTCTTGGCCGGCGCAGGCCGTTCTTCCTGGTGGGGGCCATACTGGCATCCCTGGCCCTGATCATCATGCCGAACAGCCCGTTCCTTTGGGTGGCCGCCGGGATGCTATGGATACTGGATGCCTCCATCAACGTTTCCATGGAGCCGTTCCGGGCCTTTGTGGGAGATATGCTCCCACCCGAGCAGCGAACCAAGGGGTTTGCCATGCAGAGCTTTTTTATCGGTGTCGGGGCGGTCGTGGCAAGCGGACTGCCATATGTACTGACGAACTGGCTGGGAGTCTCCAATGTGGCCGACATTGCCGCCGGTGAGCGCATTCCCCCATCGGTTAAATTTGCCTTCTACATCGGGGCAGGGGTGTTTTTCCTGTCGGTGCTGTGGACGGTCATCAGAACACGTGAATATTCACCCGAGCAGCTGGCAGAATTTGAAAGGAACCGATCCGACGATGATAATATAAGACAACATGAGCGGGATGAATTGCTGCCTGCCCAAAGGTTTTTAAAGTATGCCCCGTTCTGGATTTTTGGCGGACTCCTGCTGACCTTGGTGGTGCACTGGCTGAAGCTGGAGGCAGAACTGTATATATTGAGCGGCGGACTGATACTGTTTGGGTTGATTCAGCTTGTAACCGGACTGATGATCCGGGACGGGCGGGGCAAACACGGGTTTGTCGTGGTGATCAACGACCTGTACCGCATGCCAAAGACGATGGGTCAGCTTGCCGTGGTGCAGTTTTTCTCCTGGTTTGCGCTGTTCGCGATGTGGATCTATACCACGGCCGGGGTGACCAGCCATATTTATGATATGCGGATCTCAGCGGCAGAGGTACAGGAAATGAAAACCATCGGACAGCAGCTGGAGGAGATGGGACCGGCCGAATGGACTGCCGCACTGGAAAGGGTGAACCGGGAACTGATCACTTACGAGGAGCAGGTGGTGGCCGGTCAGTCGAATGTGGTCGCCAGTATGCGGGTGGTGAACTTTTTCCGGGAGGAGAGGGGTGTGGGCATTTCCGGCGGACTGCAGACAACGCTTGACCGGATTCAACAGGAATACAACCGTGGGGCCGACTGGGTCGGGGTGTCGTTTGCGGCCTATAACGGTTTTGCGGCCTTGCTGGCCTTCTTTTTACCCGTCCTGGCCAAATGGACCAACCGCAGGATCACGCACATGATCGCCCTGACAGCCGGCGGCATAGGCTTTATCTCCATTTATTTCATCGGGAACCCGAATCTGATCATCCTGTCGATGGTTGGTGTCGGATTGGCCTGGGCGAGTATCCTGTCCATGCCGTACGCCATCCTGACGGGTTCGTTGCCAGCCCATAAAATGGGGACCTATATGGGGATCTTCAATTTCTTTATCGTTATTCCCCAGATTCTGGCGGCCAGCCTGCTGGGGTTCTTCGTGACTACGATTGCCGGCGGACAAGCCATATGGGCCCTGGTACTGGGCGGCTGCGCTTTCTTTGTGGCGGCCATCACGGTGCTGTTTGTCGACGATGAGGACGAACAAAAAATTAAAAAAGCCATCTCATAAAACCATTGCTATGCATTACGAACGCTCAAGCGGTATTTTGTTGCACATTACATCTCTACCGGGAAAATATGGTATCGGAACCATGGGCAGGGAGGCATATGAATTTGTGGACTTCCTGGTTGAATCCGGACAAAAATTGTGGCAGATCCTCCCGCTGGGTCATACCGGTTATGGGGATTCCCCATACCAGTGTTTTTCAGCCTTTGCAGGGAATCCCCTGCTGATCGACCTGGAAAAGCTGGTTGAACAGGGACTGCTTTCCTCAGAAGACCTGCCGCAAGAATCCTTTGACGAGGGTTCTGTGGATTTCGGGGCGGTTTTCAACTATAAATACCCCTTACTGAAAAAGGCCTACACCAACTTTGTCAGGCAGAACAACAAGTTCCGGCACACACAGTTTGAGAATTTCTATTCGCGCAACGAACAATGGCTGGATGACTATGCCTTTTTTATGGCCGTGAAGATCCAGCAGAAAGGCAAGGCGTGGACAGAATGGGACCGCCAGATCAAGTTCAGGGAACCGGAAGCCATCAATCGCTATAGTGAAGAACTGGCCGATGAGATCAATTTTTACCGCTTTGTGCAGTTTTTGTTCTACAGACAATGGCTGGAATTGAAGTCGTATGCCAACCTCAACGACATCAAGATATTTGGAGATATTCCCTTGTATGTGGCCTTCGACAGCGCAGATGCCTGGGCCAACCCGGAACTGTTCGAGTTTGACAAGGAACTGAACCCCATCCACGTGGCCGGGGTGCCGCCGGACTATTTCAGTGAGACCGGGCAGCTGTGGGGCAACCCCATTTATGACTGGGACTATCTTGAGGAGCAAGGTTTCCAGTGGTGGATTGAGCGCATTCGGGCCAGCTTCCTGCTGTATGACATCCTTCGCATCGATCATTTCCGCGGACTTGCGGCCTATTGGGCCGTCCCCTTCGGGGAGAAAACCGCCATGAAAGGGGAGTGGGTAAGGGCAAAAGGCCGGGAAATGCTCGAAGCCGTGGTGGATGCGCTGGGCGGGGTGCAGATTATCGCGGAGGACCTGGGGGTGATTACTCCCGACGTTGTGGAACTGCGCGACGATTTCGGAATGCCGGGCATGAAGATCCTGCAGTTTGCCTTTGACTCGGGCGAGGAAAATGAATTCATCCCCCACACTTACGAAAAAAACACGGTGGTGTACACTGGAACCCACGACAACGATACCACACTGGGCCGGTTCCAGGAGGCCAACGAAGCCGACAAGCAGATGATGCGGGATTATTTCCACATCAATGAGAACGATCCGGCCTGGTCGTTTATCCGCCTGGCCTGGTCAACCGTATCGAATATGGCCCTGGCGCCCCTTCAGGATGTGCTGCGCCTGGATACCAATGCCCGAATGAACTTCCCGGGAAAAGCCTCCGGCTATTGGCGCTGGCGCTATAAAAAAGGGGAGCTGACCAGCCAGCATGCCGAAGACCTGATGGAGCTGACACGGATATTCGGCAGAAGGTAGCCCGGCCGGGACTGCTGACTGCTGGTCAGCCGCTCCGAATCCCTTTCAGCGATACATGTTCAACTGTCCGCTTGCGAACAATTCCCTGCCGCAAGCGGACAGTTTTTTTATGCATTCCGTACAGCCTTTTTTTAGGTGTGTCTGTGTAATTAACAGTAATACAATATGTTAAAAAGTTTGGCACAAGTTTCGTTATTATATGGTCAAACACACAAAAAGAATAACAAACACACGCAAACTTTAAATAATAAAAAAATGAAAACCAGAATCATCATAACCGCCGCCTTTATTATACTGGGAACGATTGCCCAGGCAGCCGCCCCCAAAAGAACCCTGACAGTATACACCACTCTTGGAAAAGCCCTGAGCATGCCGGTCGTTGTGGAAGAGGCAGTAGAAACCCTTCCCTTTGCAGTGGAGGAGGTCACCAATAACCGCCGCCACAACCAAACAACCGTGGCCTTCGATGTTTCAGCCTTGAGCAAACCCGAAGCAGAAGTCAACGATGTTCCTTGCGAACTTCGTCACCTGATCAAGTAACCAAATAACCCCAATAAGAGAAAGCAACCCGAAAACAAGTTCTTTTTTCCTCAATTTCCCTCTATTTTCTCGTGTTTTGGTTTCCAGGTCTTGCACCCTCGCAAGACCTGGTTTTTTTATCTTTGTCCCAACCGTGCCTTGATCCATGCCGTGCATATGGTCCATAACCCTGCCGTGCCCATGATCCATAACATCCCAAAACCTATTCGCAGGCTGACCAGTTCCTGGCTTACCTGGGAAATGCCCCCGGGAGGCAAAACCATTTACCTGACATTTGACGACGGACCGGATCCGCAAGTCACTCCCCGCGTGGCACAAACCCTGGCGGAATACGATGCACGGGCCACCTTTTTCGTTTCTGGCAGCAAAGCCCGCGTCCATCCCCGTATCGTGGACATGCTGACCGATGCCGGACATGCCCTTGGAAACCATGGCTTCGATCACCTGCGGGGTTTTTGGACGCCTGCTTCAGAATATTTGGCGGATGTGCAAAAATGTGCCGGGGTCGTACCTTCGCGGCTCTTCAGGCCACCCTATGGAAGCCTTCGTCCGGGACTTGTAAGGCGACTAAGAAAAAAGGGGTACGAGATCTGCATGTGGTCGGTGACCAGCCGGGATTACGACCCCCGCATGTCGCCCGGCCAATGCCTTGACCACTGCCTTCGGAGGTCAGTGGACGGTTCGGTGCTGTTGTTCCACGACACCCCCCTGGCGGCCCGCAATATCCTGTATGCCTTGCCCCGCCTGCTGGAGCATTTTTCTGCCAAAGGATTCAGGTTTCAGGCATGGACCCGGGAGTGGGTCCGTTGAGCATTTGGCCTGCAGAGTCTTCAAATAATTGTAATTTTGGATCACCATGGGCACAACCAAATACGCTGATATTTCTTACCGTCGGATGGGCCTGCTTTTTTTCCGTCGGATGGGCCTGCTTGCCATTGTCCTGCTGTTCTACGCATGTGCCAATGTGGTGTCCCCGACCGGGGGGCCGCGGGATGAGGATCCGCCGGTTGTGGTGCGAAGCGAACCCCCGAATTATTCAGCCAATTTCTATGGCGGAGAGGTGCGCATTTTTTTTGACGAATTCGTGGAGCTGCGGAATGTGCGCCAACAGCTTATGATCTCCCCGCCACTGGAAAAAGTGCCTGACTTCAGGGTCAGGGGAAGGTCGCTCGTGTTTGACACGGGGACGGACCTCCGGGAAAACACCACCTATTCCATATTCCTGGGGGATGCAATACGTGATATCACGGAAGGCAATGCCATCCCGAACTTCAGCTTTGTTTTTTCAACCGGGGATTATGTGGACTCCCTTTCGGTCAGGGGAAAGGTATTGGATGCCTTTACCCTGGAACCGGTTAAGGATGTCTTTGTGATGATGTATGACCGGATCATCGACTCCATCCCTTACCTGGAACGGCCGGTTTATCTGGCCAAGACAGGGGAGGAGGGACAGTTTCGGATCGGCAACATGCGGGAAGGGGATTATCTGATGTTCGCACTGGTAGACAACAATGCCAACTACCTTTATGACCTGCCCGAGGAAAAGATCGCCTTTATTGACAGCCTGGTCCGACCGGAATTTGTGCCCCCTCCGGCCCCCCCTGCCGGACCTGCGGACCCCCGTGATATCCCCGATGATACTGGTGGCGACGGACCTGCGGACCCCCGTGATATCCCCGATGACACTGGTGGCGCAAGCCCTGCGGACCCCCGTGATATCCCCGATGATACTGGTGGCGCAAGCCCTGCGGACCCCCGTGGTGCCGGGCCGGACCAACCGGAAGGGGAGCCTGAAACTGCTGAAACCGGGGAGCCGGAAGAACCGGAAGGCTTGCCTGACAGCCCCGCTCCCGGATTGCGGGAGCAACCGACCTCTTACACCCTCTACCTGTTTCAGGAAGCCGATACCGTGCAGCGTATCACTGGTGCCGAGGCCATACGTGCGGGACGGGTGCGTATAACCTTCCGCTTGCCTTTTGACTCTTTGGTGGTAAGGGATGTCAGGCAGGAACTGGCTGCCGACTGGAACATCACGGAAAAAAATCCCGGACGGGACACACTGACGCTGTGGTTGAGGGACCCTCAGCCCGACTCGCTCTTCCTGGAGGTCAGCGACCGGGGCCGGGTGCTGGATACCCTGAAATTGTCTGCACGCCCGCGACCGGCAAGGGGTCGGACTGACCCGGAAGTGGTAGTGCAGTTGCCGGAATTGCAGCTGACCATGGAAGCGCTTCGAAGGAATACCTGGCCATACTACCGGCCTGTGAGCTTTCGGGCCTCGGCCCCGGTAGACAGTGTGGACGCGGCAAGGATCAGCATCTGGAAAAATGATTCCATCCCGCTGGAAGCCCGGTTTACCACCGTGGACCCCGTAAGGCGCAATTTCCAACTGGACCTGGAACCGGAAGAGGAACAGAAGTACACCCTGGAGTTTCTGCCGGGCGCTGTCACCGATATTTATGGAGCCACCCATGATACGATCAGCTGGTCATTTACCACTACGTCGGAGGCCGACTATGGGAAGCTGATAATGAATATTATTCTGCCGGATGAGGGGGCGAATGAGCCCCAGTATATTCTGCAGCTGTTGAACCAGAATGGAAGGCTTCTGCAGGAGAAGATCATCACAGAGGACGGACAGTACCGTTTTCCAAACCTCGATGCGGGGAATTACGGCCTCAGGCTGATCGGTGACCGGAATAGCAATGGGAAGTGGGATCCCGGCATCTATTTAAAAGGTATTCTGCCCGAGCCGGTATACATGTATCCAGGACAGTTGCAGGTGCGGCAAAACTGGGAATTGGAAATGCCCTGGCAACCCACAAGATAAACCGGAATTTTGCTTGTAAATCTTTTGCAAGCCGTTAAAATAGTTTAACTTTGCCCAAAATTTTCCTTGATTTGTTAATTTTTTAACAACCCTGAAGCAGGTATGAATATTACACACATCGAACACATTGGCATCGCGGTTTCGAACCTGGAAGAATCCATCAGGTATTATGAGGATGTACTCGGACTGAAATGCTATGCCGTTGAAGAGGTAAAGGACCAAAAGGTGAAAACGGCTTTTTTCATGGTCGGACAAACCAAGCTTGAGCTTCTGGAGTCGACTGACCCGGAAGGACCGATCGGCAAATTCATTGAGAAAAAGGGACAGGGTGTTCACCACCTGGCCTTTGCGGTGGATGGCATAGAGGGAGCACTTTCTGAAGTGGAAGCCAAGGGAGTCCAGCTGATTGACAAAGCTCCCCGCAAGGGTGCAGAAGGACTTGACATCGCTTTCCTCCATCCGAAATACACCCATGGGGTGTTGATGGAATTTTGTGAAAATAAAAATAAATCCTAAAATCAACCTTGTATGGCTTTTGAACATAAGATCAAGGAATTGCTTGAAAAGCGGGAGCTTGCCAAATTGGGCGGGGGACAAAAACGTATTGACGCCCAGCACCAGCGTGGCAAACTGACTGCCCGTGAGCGGATCGAATTGTTGCTGGACGAAGGGAGCTTTGAAGAATTCGGCATGTTCGTGACCCATCGGTGCACGGACTTTGGACTGGATAAGCAGCATTATTATTCTGACGGGGTCGTGACCGGCTACGGAACGGTGGATGGCAGACTGATTTATGTGTTTGCGCAGGACTTTACCGTGTTCGGCGGATCCCTCTCCCTGGCCTATGCAGAAAAGATATGCAAGCTGATGGACAAGGCCATGAAGGTTGGGGCGCCGGTTGTCGGACTGAATGACAGTGGCGGGGCGCGTATACAGGATGGCGTGAATAGCCTGGCCGGCTATGCCGAGATCTTCCAGCGGAACATCATGGCCTCGGGGGTGATTCCCCAGATCAGCGGAGTTTTTGGGCCCTGTGCCGGGGGCGCCGTCTATTCACCGGCACTGACCGACTTTACGCTGATGACCAAGAATACCAGCTATATGTTCGTTACGGGTCCGAAGGTGGTAAAAACAGTCACCGGAGAGGTGATCACCGAAGAAGACCTTGGGGGAGCCATGGCCCATGGCACCAAATCAGGGGTGACCCATTTCGTGGCTGAGGACGAACAAGAGGGGATCATGCTGATCCGCAAGCTGCTGAGCTTTTTGCCGCAGAACAACCTGGAGGATCCGCCGCTGGATTCCTGCGATGACCCCATCGATCGCCTGGAAGACACGCTCAACGGCATCATTCCTGCTAACCCGAACAAGCCGTACAACGTCAAGGATGTCATCTATGCGGTGACTGACTACAATGAGTTTCTGGAGGTTCAGCGCCATTTCGCCCCCAATATTGTTACCGGATTTGCCCGTTTCAATGGCATGCCCGTGGGAATCGTGGCCAACCAGCCAAACTACCTGGCCGGAG
>SLSG01000278.1 GCA_007130545.1 Bacteroidales bacterium
AAGAACGGGGCGGGAAAGACCACGCTGATGCGGATCATCACCGGAAAGCTCTCCCCTGAGCAGGGCTCCGTTTCTTCTCCTTCGGGGGCAAGCGTGGGCTATTTGCCCCAGGAGATGCAACTGCACAGCCGCAAGAAAGTGCTGGAGGAGACCCTGGAGGCCTTCGTGGAGCTGCGCAGCCTGGAAGAAAAAATCAAAAAGCTGACCTCCGGAATCTCGACCCGCACAGACTACCACAGCGATGACTATCACCAGTTGGCGGGGAAGCTGGCCGAGGCCACCGAGCGGTACGATATGCTGGATGGGGCCACCACCGAGGCCAGGGCGGAAAAGGTGCTTGTCGGACTCGGATTCAGTCGCACGGACCTCAGCAGGCCCTTATCGGAGTTCAGCGGCGGATGGCAGATGCGGGTGGAGCTGGCCAAGATTCTGCTGCAAAAGCCCGACCTTTTGTTGCTGGACGAGCCGACCAACCACCTGGACATCGAGTCCATACAATGGCTCGAGGCCTTTTTGATGGACTATCCCGGGGCGGTGATGCTGGTCTCGCACGACCGGGCCTTCCTGGACAACATCACCGAGCGCACCATCGAAGTGTCCTTGGGGAAGATCCATGACTACAAGGTATGTTATTCTGATTACGAATTGCTCCGGGAGGAACGGCTTGGGCAGGAACTGGCCGCATTTGGCAACCAGCAGCGGCAGATCGCCCAGATCGAACGCTTCATCACCCGCTTCCGCGCCAAAAACACCAAGGCAAGGCAGGTCAAGTCAAAGATCAAGATGATCGAGAAAATGGAAAAGGTGGAGGTGGAGGCCCTGGACACCAGCAGCATTCATTTTCGGTTCCCCGACCCCCCTCCCTCCGGGAAAGTGGCCCTGGAGGCAAACCATATATCCAAAAGCTATGGCAGTCACCAGGTGTTGAAGGATCTTAGTTTCATGGTGGCCAGAGGGGAACGGATCGCCTTTGTGGGTCGCAACGGGGAGGGCAAGACCACCCTGTCGCGCATCATCATCGGGGAGCTTGAGCACCAGGGGGAGATGAAAGCCGGCCATAATGTGAAGATCGGCTATTATGCCCAGAACCAGAGTGAATACCTGGACCCGGAAAAAACGGTCTACCAGACAATGGATGATGCCGCCCGCGGGGAGATCCGCAAGCAGACCCGGAATATCCTCGGCGGCTTTCTGTTTGGCGGGGAGGATGTGGACAAAAAGGTGAAGGTCCTCTCGGGAGGGGAAAAGGCCCGGCTGGCCATTGCCAAACTATTGCTGGAACCCGTTAACCTGCTGGTACTGGATGAGCCCACCAATCACCTGGACATGCGTTCCAAGGACATCCTGAAAAACGCGTTATTGCAGTACAGGGGTACCGTCATCCTGGTTTCCCATGACAGGGACTTCCTGCAGGGCCTTACAGAAAAGGTCTTTGAGTTCAAGAACAAGCAGATCAAAGAATTCATTGGCGACATATACGACTTCATTGAAACCCGCAACATCGAAACCCTGACCCAGTTGGAGCAAAAAACAAAACCTGCTCAGACAACCAAAGGCGAACAGTCCGCCGAAAACAAACAAAGCTGGGAGCAGAAAAAACAGCAGGAAAGGGAGCTGCGAAAACTTCAGAAGCAGGTAACCGCCGCCGAGAAAGCCATCGAGGCGCTGGAAAAGGAGATTGCCGGCATGGAAGTACTGATCGCCGACCCTGCCCTCGATCCCGGCAGGCTGCAGGACGGGGAGCTGTATGCATCCTACGAAAAGGCAAAAAAACAGCTAAAGCAACAGGAGAAGCTCTGGGAAGATGCCAGCCATGCGCTGGAAGCATTCGAAGGGGAATAGCAGAGGCGGTCTCGTCGAGCCAGGCCCGCCGCGCGCGCCGGCAGTCCCATGAATTCAGGCTTGGGTTGCCCCCCGGGATCATGCCTGGGCGATCCCCGGGTATCAAGCTGACCTTTCCCTTAAAAACAGGAAGAAGTTGTAAAAGAAAACAAAAAAGGTCAGTCCGGCCTGGGTCTCCATCGTGTCATCGATAAACAGGGAAACCATAAAGATCACGAAAAACGCCAGAAACGGGAGGTGGTGAAAGCCCCCGAGCCGGAATGCAGGGTAAAACACCGCAAAAAGAAACCATGCAAGTCCGACTACACCGAAAAGTACCATCATGCTAAGGTACTGGTTGTGGGGTTTCATATGTGACCGGAACTCCAGCCGGCTTTCAATGCGTTCAAGTCCATACCGCATGGCAAGCAGGTAGTCTCCTGTTCCCCAGCCGAACCACGGACTGCTGCCTATGGCCACAGATGCTGCTTCCCAGTACTCCACACGTTGTGAAAGGGTATGCCCTTCCGGCTTCCCTTCGCGCCTGAATTCACTAATCTCCCAGAAAGTCTGGTGGATGCGTATCAGCAGTCCGGGCCAGTGCAGGTAGTTCACATTGGCCACGCCATCCTCCACTGCCCGGATTTCCTCCGCGGTCAATTGTGCCAGTCCGACAGCATCCTTGCGCAAGCCCCTGGAGGTCATAAACCGGAACAGGGTATAGCGCAGTTCCTGTCCGCGATGATCCAGACCCATAAAATCCAGCTCACTGCGATCCTCCCAGGCCTGTTTCAATTCTTCCGGGGCAATGTAGACATAGACCAGGTAGCCATTCTCACGAAAAGTACTGCTTGTATCATGCTCGTAAGGATTCCCGAGCTCCGTATGGGTTTCCAGCCGG
>SLSG01000150.1 GCA_007130545.1 Bacteroidales bacterium
CAACGGCCGCGAGGGACATGACGGTTAAAAGAAGAGCGGCAAAGAAAACAACTGACCCATGGGAACGCTTGTTTATGAAGGTGAAAGAAATGTAATACATGAAAACTCCTCTACGCGATTGTTTTAACTCGATACGTTATGGCCGCACATGGTACAGGGACACTTTCTACATCCTGGCGCCACGCATTGCCACACAGATTTATGATGATGAAGATGTTCCGTTGTCATGGGAAAGGGCGAAAGCCGTCTTCTGTTGCAAGATCGGAAAGGTAACCACCCGCATTATGTAGTTGAATAAGACGTAAAATCTCGCTTAAGCTGATGCGCCAATCAATCGGCGCGTAATCGCTGTCATGGGACAAACACACACGAGCGCCGGAACCGAGTGCATACCCGTCATCGGATAACGGAGAACAATGGTATTCGCCCGCATTATACAGTTGCACAACACGCAACACTTCCACACTGGATATACGCCAGTTTTCGTCTGTATCGGCGCTATGATGCAGACCGTCATGCATAATATCAGCGCAATCCATCAGTCCCGTAAGATTGCTTGAAGAGAACCCCTCTGGCGCGCCAAATCCGGCTGAAAGCCCAACCACCGCAGTGGTTGTGAACACGTCCAGCCACGTAACGCGCAGTACGCCATTAAAAAAGATTTCCATTTGGAATGTGTGCTTGTTTTCCGACAGATAGTCGCCGTCGCCGCTATACTCTGGTACATCCACAAAGGTAACCACAGAACGATCGCTGAGACGCTCGCTGTACACCTCGCCGCCCGCCTCTGGATTCAAGTCGCACATCAATCCTGAGAAGCGCGGCACCTGGAAGTGCAGGCTGTAGAACGGTTGATATGCGCTGTCGCCCACGCCGAAGGTAATATAACCGTTGCTCCCGATAAACATCCTGTCATAGGGTATCCCATAAAACATAACAGGCGCGCCGTGCGTAAACGGCATCTCAATAAACGAATCGTCCTCAAGCATAATTCGCCCACTATCGGGAGTCACAGGCAGCGCCGCAACAGAGGTGATACAAGCCCAATATCGCCCTTGCAAGTCAATGGGGGTAAATGTCAACTGCCTGAAATCAATATCCACGGGATTCATACCGGTAAAGTTCTCGGTGAAGTACTCCTGTTCGCCTTGCGTAAGAAAAGCGTAACAGGCGCCGTCGCTGTCTGCAAACGTTTCGTTGCCGGCCTGGTCAGTCGCGATAACAGAAAAATGGTAGTCTGTACCCGACTGCAATCCATTCAATGCAACAGCGTGGTATGTGTTCAGTGTGCTGGTCGCCGTAAACATGGGCGCGGCGCACGCTTCGCCATAGTGAACCGTGATATATGAAGGCTCGCTTGTCGTTACTTGCACCTGCGCTTGCGCCGCGCTTATATACCCAACAGCCACATTGATGACCTCCGGCGGCTGGCAATCCACTTCAGCGGTTGCGGTAACGGTTGCCGCCATACCCGCAGCATCACGTTCGTCATCATAGTACGCAGAAATAATATCGGCGTGATACACCTCCAATATGCCTGAATTTGTGGAGGGCGGCCCGAACTGCAGCGCAATGACGCCAGTAAATTCACCCGCCTCAACACCGCTGGGGAGTAAAGAAAGCGTCTCCGCGTCTCCAGACGTGGTTTCAAAGGAAACTAGCGTCTCTTCCGCGTCTATCAGGTCGCTATCGGTCACGGTTACTCGTAGAACGTCTTCACAACGATAATAAGCGCTGTCAAATTCAAGACTGCCGTTGTAACCGCCTGCGACCGGTATATGTTCTTCGAACACGGTTGTCCGGGTAACATCCTCGCCTCGACCGCCGTCGTTGGGGTATACATTGCTCATAAAACAATTGTCGGTATCATTTCTGATGAAGTCAGTAGCGCCGCGCACAAGTATGCCCTCCACAAGGCCTGTGTTGGCATTAAATACCGGCGAGCCTGAATTACCGCCATAGGTATCAAGGTTCGCCACAAAGTAGCCGGCATTTTGAGAGGAGCGCACATAGGTCTCGCCAAAGGCAAGTTTCATGGGCAGACCGGCTGGATGACCAATAACTCCCATATACTCGCCTGGTTCTACGCTGCCTGTGCGACGCACCGCCAATGCGATGGCGCCCGGAGCGGTGATAGGCCTGTCAACGCGCACCAAAGCGTGGTCGTAATCGCCGCTGCCCGCGAAGCTCACAATCTCAACACCCTGGTAAACTTCGTTCTCGTAGAAATGCATGCGCGGCGTGGCGGCATTCTCCATCCAGAATCCAAAGACAAAACGCGTACCGGCAAGTGAATTGGTATTATAACAATGACCGGCGGTAACAATAAGGTCTGAGCCCACCACAAACCCCGAGCAATATGCAGCCGTAGGTTGATCGCCAAACGGTTCATCGTCGCATGGCGGCAATCCCAGCCGCCTGTACGCCGCGGGTGAGGTAAGCGCCCATGAGCCGTCTGAATGTTGCGTTAATCGGCTTAAATAAATCAAGGCACAGGACGACGCCGCCCAACTGATACGCTGCGGATCGGTTTCTTCGTATACATCAAGGCGGTCGTCTTCGCCATAAATAACTTTGGGGCGTACATGACGCTGCGGTGGAACCCACGGCGTTTCACCGATATCCGTAATACACGGCTTGGCGCAGGGTTCACACAGGACAAGACTTTCGCTACCCGATGCGACAATCGGAGCCGCGAATACAAGGGCGCACACAAG
>SLSG01000065.1 GCA_007130545.1 Bacteroidales bacterium
ACCACGATAGGCTCAATGAGCCAGCCAATTAAAGGAATAAGGTTCAGTACGAACTTGATCAGGTTGCGCAGGGCGGAAGCAGCATAGCTGCAGGGGGTATTGTCATCCAGCCTTACCACCATGAGCCCGGCCAGGCGTTTACCCAGGCTCTGTCCCCGGCCCAGGCCATCCTTAAAAAGGGTATAAAGTAAATACCAGCCCCCCGCCACCAGGAACACGAGCAGGGCGATTAGTCCCATTCCCATTTCCAAAAAGGGGAAATAATTATAACTGTAGCTGTAGTAGTACGCAGGGAACTGACTGCCGGATATCATGCTGCCAAACATATACGTCACCCGGGCAAAAGGAACAAGGAGAAGAAGTCCTATTGAAGCAATAACTCCGTCCACCAGCCAGGCGATAAAACGTTTTCCCAGTCCCGCCTTCGGATAAACCGCAAACCCTGCCTGTCCAATGTAAAAATCCCTCGTTTCACCTTCGCTGCCAGATGGGAGCATGCTCTGGCAGTAGCGGCATTTGATCGCATCAACCAGGATCTGCTCCTTGCAGTATGGACAAGTTTTGTACTGTTTTTCTTCTTCCATCGCTTTCGCTACACTCCTTAACCATAAGTATGATAAATTCCGTAAGATTTGCCATCATCTTATCACAAAAAAGCCCTTAACAAAACTCCCGCTGCTTCCGATATAATTAAAGAAGCAAAGGCATGGACGCCGCGCAGCTTTTCACCATGGAGGGTGAAAGACAACAGCATAATTGGGGCAGACTTGTTTAATACAGCAACTTGCCCTTCACGCACGTCGCCGCGTCCACACCGGGCCGGAGAAGGTCGGCATAGACCTTCCGGCGGGAATACCCGCTGATCCGGCTCTTCCAAAAAGCAGCGGCGTTTTTATTTGCCGCCATAATCACAAAGGGGGTGTCAGATAACCAGATTAGTATAAGAGCTGTATCCCCAAGTAAAAGTCAGCGTAGCGCAGCGTAGGTCCGCCCGGGGAAACTGTTTCCGTGGCTGACCTCAAATGGCATGGAAGCCAATCTTCAACTCATCAAGGAGGATGAAAGAAAATGAGAATCAACCAGAATATTACTGCCCTGAATTCCTATCGCCACCTCTCCATTACGGACAACCGCCTCAACCGTTCCCTGGAAAGATTATCTTCAGGACTGCGCATCAACCGCGCAGCCGACGATGCCGCCGGCCTGGCCATATCAGAAAAAATGCGGGCCCAGATCAGCGGCCTGCGCATGGCCATGCGCAACGCCCAGGACGGGATTTCCCTCATGCAGACTGCCGAAGGTGCCATCCAGGAAGTTCACTCCATGCTGCAGCGGATGCGGGAACTGGCCGTCCAGGCCGCCAACGAAACCTACACCTCCGCCGATCGCATGGAAATTCAAAAAGAGATCGAACAGCTTAAACTGGAGATAAACCGCATTTCCAGCGCCACCGAGTTCAACACCAAAAAACTGCTGGACGGTTCCTCTGCTGCCATTGTCTCCACCGACAGCACCACCACCCACGTTTACATGCGGGACGGATTGCGCCGGGTGGACGAATTCGGCCAGAAAATCGAAGGGGGCGGCAACTACAGGATCGATGTCCAGGCGGAGGAGATTGGCACTGCCCAGGTGCAGAAAAGTAATATCTTCATGATCAAGCATGAAGTGGGCGCGGTCAGCGTGGAAAGGACCCGGGATGCTGTACTCCTGGGCACTCAGGATATCGGTGATCCCGTCGCGGCCGCCCTCACTTCCGGGGACGGCGCTGCGGCAGTCACTTTTACAGCAGTTGAGCCCGGAGCCGCAGGAAATGATATTTCGGTTGAGATTGTTCAGGCAGCAACTGAAACTCCTTTTAGCATTACAGTAACAGACCAGGCCATTGTTGTCACATTGGGACATGATGGCACTGACCCTATTACAATAACCGCAGCAGATTTTGCAGAGGCTATAAACGACCACCCGGAAGCCAGTGCGCTGGTTACAGCTCAGTACGGCGATGATGGGTTAGGGGATGTTCAAGTAGAAACCCCCGCAGCGTCCCTCACCGGTGGCCTCGACCAAAGCCCCGCCGTCCAGCGCCTCGGCCTCGGCGGTGCTGTTGGAGGCACCTTCACGCTTACGCATGACGGTAACACAACGGATCCTTTAAATTATGATATTTCAGCTGCAGAGCTGCAGGCTGCCCTTGAGGATCTTGCAAGCATAAACCCGGGTGATATTGCATCCATTACAATGACAAACGGCGATTTTGTAATCACCTTTGCGGAGGAAGCAGCTGCAGGAACATTTGCACTTGGCTTTGATGGCGATAGCCTTACAGGAGATGAATCGGTAAACGAACAGCAGACCATCACTGTGGATGCGGAAGGCGGCACCTTTACCTTAATCTATGGGGGCGAAGAAACGGGCCCCATCGCCCACGATGCTTCTAGAGGGGATGTTCAGGCTGCTCTTTTAGCCCTTGATATATTTGATACTGATGATATTGTGGTCACCGGTGAACCGGGGGCATGGGTAGTGGAATTTGCAAATAACTTTGCCGGGCAGACCATGGACATGCTGGAAGTGAATACGGATGAATTAATCGGGTTCGCTGAAATCGGTCAACTCGCCACTGAAAATACCCGCCTCTATGACATCCGGGAATTCTGGGACTCCAACGGCCGCTTTCTCCTGGAAAACCCCCGCACCATTACCATCGT